>CAZWUT010000001.1:0-16259 GCA_964636765.1 Candidatus Woesearchaeota archaeon
CTCCAGGACAATATGATGGTTTTGTTGAAGGTTATATTGATGGGCAATTAATTACTCAGGTTACAAATTTGCGATTTAGAGATATTTCAAGTTTGAAAATAAATATTTTAAATTTTGTCGGGTTTTTTGGAGGAGGAGATGAGGGCTGGGCAACAGTAAAGGATGAGTATATTTATTATGATGAAATAATGCTTTATTATTATAAAAATTCTGAAAAAACTCCAAGCCCTTTGAACAGGATGATTCCTGAAATAGAATATCCCCCCCAAAGCATTTTACATAATTATTAATCTATACTAAACTATAGCAATGCTTAAAAAACAGACTTATTTGAATAATTAATGCTAGTTAAATTAGAAAAACCTCTTCTATTGTCAAAAGCTGTTGAGCTTATTTCTGAATTAGTTACAGAAGTAAGGCTAAAAGTAAATGATTTTGGAATGAGCATTACTGCAATGGACCCTGCGAATGTTGCTATGGTTGGATTTAAACTTCCAAAAAGTGCATTTTCAGAATTTAAAGCAGGACAGGAAATTTTAGGAATTAATCTGGATGATTTAAAAAAAATCCTAAAAAGATGCAATGGAGGAGCATTAACTATTGAAAAAAAAGAGAATTATATTGAATTTACTCTTCAGGAAAAAATAAAAAGAAATTTTACTTTGGGGCTTATTGAAATAGACAGCGAAGATATTGATTTTTCTGAAAAAGTTTCAAGAATGGAATTTAGTTCAAAAGTTGAGATAAACTCAAGGGATTTAATTGACTCAGTTGAAGATTGTGCAGTTGTTGCAGATTCATGCTCTTTTATAGTAAGTGAAGGAAAATTTATTATAAAAGCAAAAGGAATGAACTCTGCACGTTCTGAATTTTCAGAAGATGAGGCAAAAATTGAAGCAGAAGACTGCATTGCAAAATACAGCCTTGAATATCTCCAGAAATTTGTAAAAGCATCAAAACTTTCTGAGCATACAAATTTAAGTTTTGCAAATGACCATCCATTAAGACTTGATGTAAATGCAGAAGGGATGGGAATTAGTTTTATTCTTGCACCGAGAGTTGAAACAGAAGATTGATTGTTATTACTTAATAAAGGTTACAAATAGAAAGATTTAAATATGTTAAAAATCTGTATAATCTATGAAAAAATGGTTGAAAAATATTTTAATTGCATTACCTTTCTTAGCTAAAAGTCTAGGAGGTTTTTCCCAGAATACAGATGAAACTTTTACAGAATATTTATCTGACACTAATAATTGGAAAAGTTATGAAGTTAATTCAGGGATTAAACAGCCAGAATATAACTCAAGAGATTCTGTGAAAAAAGGAAAAACAATTTCATTTAAAGAAGTGCAAAAAAAACTAGGAATAAAATACATTACAGAACTAAAAAATTTAGGTCATGGTTATATTACTTCGAAAAACGAACATGATGCTATTGGAAGTAAGAATTACAATGATTTAAGAATTATTCAGGGAATTGATAATGGTTCAATTATAATTAAAACTAATGGTAAAAAATGGACCTTGGAAGGCAATTTATCCGGAGACCCTTGTGAAAAAATTCTGGAGGAAGTTGATTGTATAGAAAAAGACAGAATTATAACTGATGAAGAAGTTTCTAATTCACTAAATGCAAAATATAAAAATGCTTTTTTTGATTATGCTTCAGAAAAACTTGAAGTTCCTGAAGATGAAATAATCAGTGTAGGACATGGGTATTTTACTTCAAAAAACCTTGAAGGAAGATTAGATAATTTAGGAAAAAATTATGAAAACAGATTTGGAAGACCAAGACAAACCCTTTATAAGTATATAGGAGACGATGCTGTTTTAACTGAAGAAGAAATTTTCTTGACTGAAAAAACACTTAATAAGTATCTTCATAAACAAGAATAAAAATTATCTCCAAACATTAACAATGTTTTTAAACAATAAATCCTTTAAATTAAAATGAGGAAAAATAAAAGAGGGCAGGTAACTATTTTTATTATAATTGCTATTTTAATTATTGCTGCTATCCTGCTATTTTTTCTTTTAAAAAAAGGGTCTGGAGGAATAAAATCTCCATTAATTACAGATGAAACAGATATTGATTCTTTTTTGGAAATCTGCCTTGAAGAAAGAGTTTATGACACTATAGATAACTTATTAAAAAGCGGAGGAGAACCTAAAAGTCCTTTAAATATAAGTTTTAAATTTGGTGAAGAACCATACAGGGATATTGCTTATTTATGTTACACCAGCTTGAATGATAAGACTCCATGTGTTGTTCAACAACCATCTATAATTAACCAGATGGAAATTGAACTTGAATCAGAATTAACAGAAGATTTAGAAGATTGTTTGTATGATTTAGAGTCTAGTTTTGAAAACCAAGGATATTCTGTGACAAGAAATAATGAAGAAGAGATTGCATTTGATTTAATTGAAGATAAATTAATTGTGGAAATTAATTCAACTTTTGTTTTGACAAAAGCAGAAGAAACTATCATCCAAAAGGATTTTGAATTGGAATTTCCGACAAAATTATTCAACTTGGGAAAAGTTGCAGGAGATATTGTTAATTCTGAAACAAAATACTCTAATTTTGATTTTGCTGGTTATATGAAGAATAATCCTAATTTTAAGATAAAAATTCACTGGAGCTCTGATTTATCAAAGGTTTATTCTATAGAACATTATGAAACCAAAGAAGAATTAAGATTTGCTATAAGAGGAGGAGTAGTGCCAATTGATTAAAATTAAAATGAATAAAAAGAGATTTTTATTTGGAATGGTTTTTCTAATTGTATTTTTATCAGCAGGAATTATTTCGGCAGACAGGTGCTGTTTAGATAGTGAACAGGGTGTTTTTGATAATGTCCCTCCTGGGGAAGAAGATACCTGCAACGGGGTCCTTAAAATAGTAAGTTGTGAACAATTAAACCCTATTGAAACAGATCCTTATATTCAAGGTTGTTGCGTTGATATCCAAAATCAAATGTGCACAGATTATACACCAAGAATAAAATGTGATGAAGAAAATTTAAAAATAAATTGGTATGATGAAGAAATCTGTGAAGTTATTGACTTGAATCCAAACCCTTGTGAACACGGATGCTGTATTATTGAAGGAAGGGGTGAATATACAAAAAGAATGGAATGTGATATTATCCAAAACAACGACAAAACTTTTAATGCAGGAATGAGTTTTGATGAATGTTCATTAGTTCACAGAACTGAAGACCTGGGAGCATGTTTAAGTGATATTGGAACATGCACTTACGGAACAAGAGGAGAATGCTCAGGAAAAGGAGGGGTTTTCAAGCAAAATCAATACTGCTGTGATGTAATTACTAGTGGCTGTATTTCAGAAGCTGGAGAAGGATGTGTTGAAGGAGAAAATGATGTTTATTATTTTGACTCTAATGGACAAAGAGAAAGAAAATCTCAGGATTGCATTGAAGGAGAAGAAACATGCGGAATAAATGATAATGGAGATTATGACTGCATTAATTTAAATTGCGATGATGAAGGAATGAAAAACGGGGAGAGTTTATGCCTTTATAGCGGAAATACAGGAGAAGGTCATGATACTCCAGGAAGTGAACACTGGATAAAGACATGCATTAAAGGGGAAGTTGAAATTAATCTTTGCGGTCCTGCAAGAACAGGGATTTGTCTTCAGGATTCAACAATTCCAGGACAAAGCAAAGCTGTGTGTGTTGCAAATGATATTTTTGGATGCTTAGCTATTAATTATGAAAATTTTGAAGACTTAAAAGAAGATGGTTCAAATTATGATGAAATTATTGAAAATATAAAAAAAGACTGCGGAACAAATCCTTTTTGCATGGTGAAATCTATGGGAGATTTCTCTGAAGAAAATATGCCGGATTATTTTACATACAATATGTGTATTCCAAAATCACCTAGACCTGCTGACTTAGACCCTGAAAGTGAAGAAGTTTCTCTTTGTGAATTAGCAACACAAACATGTACTGTTTATTATCAAAAAAATACATGGGGGGCAAGAGAGTGTGTTGCCAATTGTGATTGCCAGTCAGCAGAAACACTTGCAAATATGAACAATTTATGCATTTCAATGGGTGATTGCGGATTTGATGTAAATATTAATAAAAACAGGGGTATTGTTGAAGGATTGTCTTATTCTCCACAATATGAGCATTTAGATGAAAGGGCTGAAGAAGCAGAAGCATTGATTGCAAGAATCTGGAGAGGCGGAGCATTAAGAAATACATGGGATTATATTATTACAGCTCCAGAAGATTATTTAAGAATGACTAATTATGAAGGTGAAATCAGAGAAGGTGTTGATGGGACTTTTTCTTTTAATGATTATCATGTTTATAGTTTTGAATATACATCTCCGGATATTTTTAATGGAAGAATTATAAAAGATTGTTTAATTGATTTAAGTTTTAGTTCAACAGCATGTGGTTTTATAGCACCACAACTTTTCGGAATAGGAATTCCAGGATTAAGTGCTCTTTGGGGAGCAGGAGACATCTCAACAACAGAAATAACATATAACTGCGAAGAATGGCAGGCACCTCATCCGAGAATCCTTGATTTTAGCCAGGATGGCCCAATAGACATGGACCGTATTATTGATGATTATGTTGAATTATGTGAAACATGCAATGAAGATGATGTTTTTCCGTGCACAAAATATAAATGTGAAAGTCTTGGAAGAGCGTGTGAGATAATTCCAGAAAATTCAGACAATCCTGTTTGTGTTTATAAAGAAGGAGACAGAGAAATTCCAAGGATAAATATAAAAGTTCCTGAAGAAGAAAATTTTGATATAATAAAAGATGATGTAAGTTCTACAGAGTATGTTGAATGGAATTTAAATGTAGAGGGTTTTGAAGATTGCCTTAGAGAAGAAAGTAAAATAATAATAAATGCTTCTGTTCACGAACCTGCACAATGCAGATATGGTTTTGAAAGATACGGAACTTACGAAGACATACCTATTAGTAATACACCTGTTGTTGGAACAGATTATGTTAAAGAGCATTCATTCAAAATAGAATTGCCTAGTGTTAATCAATTTGTAGACCCTCTTGATGAAACATGTGATAATGAAGATTTGGTTTGCGGAAACGGAATTTTAGGATGCACTGAAGAGTGTGATTACGGAATTCATGATAATTGTGCTCATGACTGCAGATTTGAAAAAGCAGAGCATTTAAATTTAACAATAAGATGCATTGATAATAATGGTTTTGTAAGCAATGAACAGGTAATAGATTATTGTCTGGAACATAAAGAAGACAAAGAAGCACCTGTAATATTGGGGACTTCTCCTCAAGATGGTTATGAATTCCAGTATAATCCTGAATGGTTTGATTTGTATATATATACAGATGAAGAAGCAGAATGCAGGTTTGATTTTTCCAATAAAAATTACAAATTTATGAATTACACTTTTGAACTTCAGCTTCCTTTAGGAGACAAACTTGGATGGAGACATTATTATAATATGACAAGTATAAATGTAGGACTAAATAGGCTTTTTATTAAATGCAATGATACTCTTGGAAATTTAAAGGAAACAATTCCTTATGTTTATGAATATAATCTAAAAAGAGACATTCCAAGAGATGATTATATTGAACAATATGGATTAAGAATAAGTTCAATGAAAATGGATTATAAAGGGGATTATTATATTAATGGAAGCGCCTTTACAAGCGGAGATTCAATCATAATCGGAACTTTGGAAGTCGGAACTTCAAAAGGTATTGAAGAAGACGGAACTTCAATTTGTTATTATAAACTAAATGAATATAATGAAGCTATGTTCAAAGATACAAACTCTAATTATCACAGCCAGACCTTTGACAATCTGGTTGAAGGAAACCATACAATTTTAATTACATGTACTGACGGACTTGTTGATGCTCAGGAAGAATTCCATATTGAAATTCTTGTTGATGATGAGGCTCCGGAAATAATTTCTGTTAATACTGAAGGAGGCCAGATTACAGTTCAAACAAATGAAGAAGCAGTTTGTTCTTATGTTAATAATCCTGAAGCTGATTGCTCTTTTGGGGTTGATAGTGGAATTTATTTTTCAGAAGAATGGGATTATTTAATTAATCATACAACAGAATGGAATCCAAATGCAAGATATCTTATCAAATGCAAAGATATATTTGGAAATGAAGACGAAGATGAATGCACAGAAATTGAAGGAGATGGAGATTATTTTGGTCCTGAAATCACAAGGATTTATTATGAAAATGGTGCATTAATATTTAAGACAGATTTGCCTGCCATATGCTATTATGATTTTGAAGATTGTGAATTTAGTGAGGCTGAAAATTCAGAAAATGTTATGAGTTCAGATTATTCAAGAGAACATTATTTAAGTGTAAGTTTTATTACAAATTATCATATAAAATGCAAAGATGAGTGGGATTTCTTTAATGAAGATTGTGCAGCAATTATTCAGGCAGGTTCTTTTTAAAAATAGTTTATAAGATAAGAAGAAAATTAAATATAAAAAATAATGAAAAAACAAGAATGTTTTTATTAGTTATTCTTTTATTACTTATCTTCGGTAAAATATTGTTTTTTCAAAAACGAAAAGTTTATAAATAGATTAACTTTAGATATGTTAAGATGTTCCCCAGTAATCCTACGGGTTTACTGGATGACCAATATTTCTTCTAAGAGGGTATTACTATTTAAAACGATGGAAAACACTTATGTTTTTTTGGATGCTGGGTATCTCTCTAAAATAGCGGAGCATTTTTATCCCAAAGGCATTCCAAAATATGATATAAAACAATTTGCTAATACTCTAGCTAAATCAATTGGATTGTGGTGTAAGGAAGCGTTTTTTTATATTGCAGAACCTTATCAAAGTCCAAGCCACCCTTCAAAAGAAGACATAGAAAGAAGAGATAGGTATAACAATTTTGTTAAAGCGCTATCAAGCATTCCAAATTTGACTGTGAGAGAAGGTAGATGCCAAAAAGACGATAAAGGAGGATTTCACCAAAAGGGTGTAGACACTTGGCTTACTATGGATTTACTTTCTCTAGCAAATTCCGGGAATAATGTAAAAAAGATAATTGTTCTTATTTGTGATACAGATTTTGTCCCAATTTTAGAAAGATTAAGGAAGGAATATCATATTGAAGTCATTGTAGCCTATTATAGTGATTACCAAAGAGGTTCTGATTTCTCTATGTCAAACCATTTATGGAATGTAGCAGATAATAAAATTTTATTAAATAAAACTTTTTTCGAAAAAAATTTGAGAAGATAAAGTTATAAATTTTCTAAACCATTATAGCAGAGTATTTGGATAGTTTAGAGGATTTTTTATTTTATGGCTTTGTCCTCTTTTTAAAAAATTATTTACCCATATCTCTTAATTTCTTAAAAATATCTTCACCTTCGTCTTTAGATTTTGTTTGGGTTTGTGGCTTTTTTAAAGGCATTGGTTTTCTTGCAGGAGGATTTACAGAGTGTTTTTTATTATTCATATTAAAAGGTTTTTCAGAAACAAGTGATTTTTTTCTTCTTGAAAAAAGACTTCTTCTTTTTTGATTTGGTTGGGTTTGAAGGGAACTGTTTAATCTTGGATTTCCTCTAACAGGCATTCTTCCAGAAGGCATTGGTCTTTTTCCAAAAGGTCTCTGACCCGGTTTTGCTGGAGGCTTTTTTCCTTTTGAGAATTTAGATTTTAATTTAAACCAAAAAGGTCTTAATTTATTTCTGAAGATTATTCCAATTACTGCAAGAATAATTAAAATTATTAAAATCCATATTAAAACTCTGCTTTTTCCTTTGGATTTACTAACACAGCAGGATTCATTATAATCACAAGTATAAAATAAAGATTCTTCTTCATCAGAATTGCATTCATATCTGCAAACACCATTATTTTGCTCGCAATTTGCTGTGCCTTCTGGAGTTGGCTCACTTATTTCACATGTTCCAATGCAGCATGTTTCATCATAAGAAGGACTTGATAAATCATTATTCACTTCTCCATTGCAAATTTCATTAGAATAACATATTTCGCCTCCAATTCCTGTGCATGTTTCTTTTTGTTTATCACAACAAATATTTATTCCACTGCAGTCATATTCATTAAGAATATTTCCCTGCACATTATTGCACGAAGAACGGGTCATGCAAAAGTAACCTTCATCAGCACAATCAGGGGTTGGACCTACTGAAAGACATTCTCCGCTTACACACACTCCTTCTTCACCACACTGGCTGTTCAGAGTACATTCAGGAAGTGAAATACATTTTCCATAAGAGCACTCCTCATTAACAGAACAATTTTCAACAAAAGTATTTGTCTCTGTTTCAATGCATGTATTATTTGATGAACAGGTGTAAGTGTAAATATATTTGTAAACTGAATTATTTCCAATACAATAAGGAGATGATTCATCTTTATAATTATCACAATCACTGTCATCTAAACAAGCAGGTCCTTCTGGGCAGTCATTGTCATTGGTGTTGTCACATTCAGGAGTGCAGCATCCATCATCATCGTAACATGAAATGTAATCATAAATACAAATTCCATTATAATCACACAAAGCTGATTTACACTCTTCCTCTGGGCATTCTTCATCTAAAATACATTCAGGAAGAGGATAACAAATTTCATCTATGCATTCCTCATTTTCAGGGCATGGAATATCTGGAATTCTGCATTCTGGTTTAGGCATGCAAAAATTACTAATGCACTCTTTATCTTCAGAACATTCCTCATCTAAAATACATTCAGGTCCTGACACACATTCTCCCTGCTGACAGGTTTCATCTTCTTTGCAATCCTCATCAGTATAACAATCATCCAAAATATAATCTGCATATTCAGGCCATATAGAATACAATAAAAAAGCTACATCTTCCAAATTTCTGTCAGGAAAACACCCTTTATTGTTTTGTATTAAATCAACCCATTCAATGGCTTTTGTCTTTTCTTCAAAAGGATAGCCCTGAAAAGGGAACAAAGCAATTGCAGTTCCATAAAGCTTGTTTCCGGATATCCAGGAACCATCAGATTGTTGTTTTTGTTTTAAAATTGTTGCAAATGCTTCTTTACCAGTTAAAAAATATAAAAAAGATTCAGGAAGAAGCTGTTGATTTTCTCCTGAAAAGACAATTAAATATGGAAGATAAGAATATGTTTCTTTGCCTGCTAATTCCAATGCAAAAGCAGCCCATAAAGTAGATTCATAATTGCAGGATGAACCTTCTTCAAAACAGTATGAACTTATTTTTTCAGTTATTTTTCCATTAGCTGAAGCAAATTCAGTTGGTTTCAGAACATGGATAATTGGGTCATTTGTTGTTTTAAAAAGAACAGTTGAACTAAAAGCAGAATCACATGAAATTTCAAAATCCTCTTCATAACATAAGGGGTTATTCACTTTTATCCAATAACCGTCACTGGTAATTGAAAAACAGGTATGAGTATCTGTGGAAGTTAATTTTTTGTATTTACTAATCTCCACAGAATAACTTGAATTTGAAGCCTTAATTGTGCAGGTTCCTGTGTCATCAACATCTAACTGCAAAAACCAGATAAGATTCTGGAAAACAGCTTTTTTGCCTGAAAGCCATGAAACAGCTTCATTAGTTGATTCCCCCCAAACTTCAAGAGCTACAATTGACTGGGCTGTTCTTTTTGTATTGCAGGAAGCAGAACCAAAACAACCTTCTGTTTTCTGAAAACTTAATAATTTATCTTTGCATTTTTCTGTTCCCATAAATGCAAAAATTGATTCATCTATATTTAGTGCTGAGCATCCTTTTTCATCAATATTATCTTTTAAACATTTATACCCTTTTAAAGCCAAATCATCTCCAAGTGCATTTACAGAAAAACCAAGTAATAAAAATACAAACAAGAATATAAACAAATTTTTTATCAGCCCCATTTTACCAACAGATAATTTAGTAAAAACTTATTTATAAATATTTCATAAAACAATCCTCTAACAAAAATCAGGGTTTTTTATGAAGTCCGCCTCCAGTCAGTCAAACTTAAGAAAATGTTTTTAAACGACAAAATCTTTAGATTAAGATGATGGAAAAGAGGGGACAGGTTACAATTTTTATAATTATAGCAATACTTCTTATTGCACTTGGAATTTTAGTGTATATCTTTTTTCCCGGAATCAAAAGTGTGGCTAATCCTGAATCACAAAACCCTTATAATTACTTTCAGGAATGCATTGAAGACAAGATAACTGAAACAGTTGAAAGAGCGTCTTTACAGGGAGGAAGCATACATCCTGATTTTTATTATGAATATCAGGGGGATATTATTGAATATCTATGTTATACAAATGAATATTATGAACTCTGTTCTGTTCAGCAACCCCTATTATTGCAACATATGCAAAGAGAAATCTTAAATGAAATAGAACCTGAAGTTAATGAGTGCTTTAATTCTCTTGAGGAAGTTTACAAAAGAAGAAATTATGAAACTAATTTAAAAAAAGGAGAAGATTTAATTTCAGTTGAGATTGTTCCTGAAAAAACAATGATAAATTTTGATGCAGAATTTACAATTTCAAAAGAGGAATCTGAAACATATAAATCTTTTAATATTGTATTAAATAATGATTTATATCAAATGGTAAGTGTTGCTAACAGCATAATCACCTGGGAAGCAACTTATGGTGATGTAGATACAGGCACTTATATGGACTTTTATCAGAATTTAAAAGTTGAAAAACAAAAGCAAATTGACGGAACAACAATATATGTTTTAACAAATAAAAAAACAGAGGACAAATTCCAGTTTGCATCAAGAAGCCTTGTTTTTGCACCTGGATATGTTGTTTAAAATGAATAAAAGAATATTTTTAATTTTTGGAATGGTTTTATTAACAAGTTTTATGTTTTTGGGATTTATTTCTGGTGTCGGAGAACAGTCTTTTTGCTGTGAAAGATTAGAAACTCCTCAGGGAGGACCAGGAGCATGGTGCATGGATGCTCCGCAGGAAGAATGTTATAATGGAAATTCATGCGGTTTGTCTGGAAATGAAAAATGTAAAGTTATTCCCACTTCCTGTGATGCAACATCTTATTGCAGATTAGGAACATGCATAAATACTGTTGAAGGAACCTGCATGCCAAATGTTGCCCAACAAACATGCAATATTGAAGGAGGGGTCTGGCAGGAAGCATCTCCAGAAGATTTGCCTCAATGCCATTTAGGCTGCTGTTTAATCGGAGATGAAGCTGCTTTTGTTACCCAGACAAGGTGTAATCAGTTATCTTCGTTATATGGATTGGATGTAAGTTACAGGTCAGATATAACAGAAGAATTATTATGCATTGCAAGTGCGACTTCTGAAGATATGGGGGCATGTGTTTTTGAAAGAGATTTTGAAAGAACATGTTTAATGACAACAAAAAATCAGTGCACTGAACTTCAGGCATCTTCAGTTCCAACAAATATTTTTGAAAATTATTTTGGAAATAATGATGAAATAAATGGAATTGATTCTACAACAGTTAAATTTCATGAAGGGTTTTTATGTTCTGCAACAGAATTAGGAACAAATTGCGGACCAAGAGGAGGAACAACATGTGTTGACGGAGAAGATGAAGTTTATTTTTTAGATACATGCGGAAATTTGGCAAATGTATATGACAGTTCAAAATTAAATGATAATAGATACTGGACATATATTACAGAAGCAGATTGTGGTGTTGGAGAAGATTCTCCGAGTTGCGGAGATTGTGGTTATTTTGAAGGAAGTGTTTGCGGAGTTTATGAAAGAAATGAGGGAATGACAAGACCTGATTATGGAAATTATGTCTGTAAAAGTCTTGATTGTGGATGGTATGACAAAGACAAAGACGGAAGACAGGATTCAGATGAATACTTTGAACATGGTGAAAGATTCTGTGTTTCAAATGCTGATGAAAGAGTTACAGATGAAAATCTTCCTGGAACAAGATATTTTATGATGGAATGCCGTGATGGTGAATTTATTGAGCAGCCATGTGCAGAATTCAGGCAGGAAATCTGCATTGAAGAAGAGATTGTTGACGGATACAGCAATGCAGGATGTGTTGTAAACAAATGGCAGGACTGCACTAACCAGACAAGCAAAGCAGATTGTTTAGAGGAAAATGAAAGAGATTGTGAATGGTTAGAAGGGCACACTTTACTTAATTCAGAAGGAGAGTCTTATGCTCTTGATGAAAATGATAAACCTGGTTTTTGTGTTCCTAAATACACTCCCGGATTTGACTTTTATGCTAATGAAGGAAACGGGGATTTGGCATGCGGAATAGCAAGTGCAACATGTGTTGCAGGATATGAAATTGGTATTTTAAGAGACAGAAGTGTCTTAGGAGGTGAAGAGGATTATTCACAAAGAATAAAATACTGCACTTCAAACTGCTATTGCATTCCAGGATATAAAAGAGGAATGGCAAAAAATAAATATGAAAAAGGCAGCCATCCATTTTATAGTTATGAAGATTGGGTGGCTTCAGTTTTAGAAGTTTGCTCAGCTTTAGGAGATTGTGGAAATAAAAATAATTATCTAAATCTTCCAGGAGAAGAAAGGGATGATGTGATTACAAGTGAATTCACAAAAAATGCAGGAATGTAAATTAAGATAAACAAAAAATAAAAACAAAATGAACAACAAAGGAAAAATAGCAATAAGTGAAATAGTTCTTTTAGTCGTGGCTGTATTTGCTTTTGCCTGGATGATTGGGTTGGGTTTTGGAGAGGTAAGTGCAAAAGATCCAAATGTAGATGAGGTCTGTTATAAAGAATGTGAACCTTTAGGAAGTACAAAATGCAGTAGCATTGAAGAAGATTATGAAGAAGCTTTTGGAGACTCTATAGATGTTGGTGCTGAAAAAACAATTTATAAATGTACTGAAATGACTTCTACAACTGGAACCTGTACTGGAAAAAAAGTCTGGGTTTGGTTTGATACTGGTAAATCTTGCGATATTGTAAACCCAGACGATGTTCCTGATACAGGAGGGGACGGTTCCTTGCCCCAGGATTCTTCAAGTCCTTCAGGTCGTAGTGATGTTTTAGCCAAGGTTTCAACTGCAAATGATGCAATTGATATGGGTAAAAAAGGAAAGAATGCGATAAAAAAATATATTGGAAAAACTCCAGAAACCCAAGCACCTTTAGACAAACCAAAAGAAACTCCGAAATGGTGGGCAATTGGTGGAGGAGCAATTGCTGAAAAAGGAATCTCAGCAACAGGAGTAATCGGATCTATTGTCTGGGCAGCAGTTGCATTTGCAATAGGAAGGTATGTTTTGGGACCTGTATTTGGATTAAGCATACAGAATTCCCAGGCTCTTGGTTATGCTCTTGGAGCTGGAACAGCAGCAGGAATTATTGCACTGGATATTATTGGGGCAAGTTCTTCTGGAGGACCAATAGGAATAGCAATAGGAGTTGCTGTTGCTGCAACTATTTTCTTAGCAATGGCAAGAAAATATTCAATGGATGTTATTAAAATAAACTGCTTCCAGTGGGATTCTCAGCCAGGAGGGAAGTATTGTGAATTATGTAATAAAAATTCTGAATTACCATGCACCGAATACCAGTGTGCAAGTTTAGGACAGGGTTGTGAATTAATTAATGATGAATCATCAGGAAGACAATTATGTATCTGGGCAAATCCAAATGATATTAATCCTCCGATTATAAAACCATGGGAAGACAATTTATTGGATGATTTCAGATATTCCCCTAATAATGCAGTTTCTCCACCAGACAGGGGGGTTTATTTGATTTATGAAGGAGCACAACAAACCTCTTCAGGACAGGGGGGAAATAGGTGTGTTCCTGCTTTTGCACCAGTGAGAATTGGTGTTGAATTAAATGAACCTGCTAAATGCAAAATCAGTCCAATAAGACTTCCAAGTTATGATGAAATGCCTGATTTTTATATGGGAACAGGAATAAGAGATTACAATCACTCATTTAGTTTAAGCCTGCCAAGCCTTGCTGCTTTGGAAGCAGAAAACATAACTTTAGACCCGGGTCAGAATTATGAATTATATGTAAGATGCAGAGATTCTAATGGAAATGCAAATGCTGCAAATTTTGTATTTGAATTCTGCATAGATGATTCTCCGGATATTACTGCTCCTGAAATTGTTACAACAAGCATAATGGATGGATTCCCAATTGGATACGGACAAAAAGAAGTTGATTTGGATTTGTATTTAAGAGACAGCTCATTTACTACAACAGCTTCTGGATGCAAATGGAGTCATTTGAATAAGGCTTATGCAGATATGGAAAACCAAATGGAATGCTCTCACAGTTTTATTGAAATAAACGGACAGCTTTTATATGTCTGCTCAACAACATTAAACGGATTAAAAGACATGCAAAACAATAAATTTTATTTCAGATGCACAGATGATAAAGGAAACTCAAACGACCAGTCTTATTTATTAAATTTAATAGGAACTCAGCCTCTTGTAATAAGTTCATCCGGACCAACAGGAATTATAGAAGACTCAACTTCTCCAATTAAAGTAACATTAGAAGTTGAAACTGCTTTAGGATACAGTGAAGGCTTAGCAACATGTTCTTTTAGTCTTACAGGAAATGAAGAAGACTATATTATGTTTGCAAATACAAACTCATTTGAACATACTCAGGAGTTATGGTTAGAACAAGGAGATTATAAAATTCCAATAAGATGCCATGATTTAGGGGGCAATATGGATAATGCTACAATTGAATTTAGTGTTGACATTGATTTAGAAGCTCCAATTATTATAAGAGTTTTTAAAGAAGACAATAATCTTAAAATTATTACAGATGAAGAAAGTGAATGTGTTTATTCAACTTTTGACTGCACTTATGAATTTGATGATGGAAATTCTATGCTGGCTTTGAATCCTATAAGCCACACCACAGAATGGAATATTGATTCAGACTTTTATATAAAATGCAAGGACAAATACGGAAACCAGCCTTTGCCTAACCAGTGCAGCATAATTGCAAGACCTTTTGAAATATTTGAATTACAGGAAGCTTAAATTATTTGGAAATAAACTCTACATTCGGGAGACTTTGGAATTCCTTATCCCCTGTTAAAAAAATTAAATTATTTTTTAGTGCATAAACATATCCAATACAATCAGCATAAGATAATTCTCTTTTCTTATGTTTATGCCTAAATTTTACTGCATCCTTTAAAACATCGTCAGTTATATCAATTACAAAAGACTTAATTTCTGAATAAATTTCATCTGCTTTTTGTTCATTAAAATCCCTTAAAACAGCCCAATAGATTTCAGTTAAATTAAAGATTGTAAAAACTATCTGCTCCTCAATGTATTTTGTATAATTTGGATTTGCCTTAATGATCTCAATAACCGCATAGCCATCAAAAAAATAATCTACCATCCTTTTCTCATCTCATTTTTTATTTGTTGTGTGGGTTTTTTCCACTTTGGTAAAATTCCGAAGATTTCTCTTGCTTTTGATTTCTCTTTAATTTCAATTGTAATTTCCTGATTTTCTTTAATTTTGCTTGAATCCACAATTATTTTAGGCAGAATTATTGCAAGAGAGTTCCCCCATTTTCTGGGTTTTGTTTTTATTTCCATGATACATAATGATATACAATGATATTTAAATGTTTCGCTGAATAAAAACTATTTAACAATATTTATAAAATACATTTCTTTTAGAAGATAAAATGAAAAGGGGTTGCTTTAAAAAAAATAAATCAGGGCAGTTGAAATTATCTTTTGGAATGATTTTTTCAATAATATTAATAATCCTTTTTATTGTGCTTGCTTTTTTTGGAATAAAAAAGTTCCTTGATACAAGGAATTTGATTAGTATTGAAACTTTTAAAAAAGATTTGCAGGATGATATTGACCAAATGTGGAGAAGTTCAAGAGGTTCTGACGATAAAATTTACACTCTGCCAAAAAAAATAGAAGGAATTTGTTTTGAAGATGATGATTATTGGAATTTGAATTTTATTCCAGACAATTTTCAGGGAACAAAATTAGAGCATATTGACATTTCAAAAACTCTAAATAGAGAAATAAATCCTTATGCCAAAAACGGAAAATTATGCTTTGAAAATGTAAATGGAAAGATTACACTTTACCTTGAAAAAGATTATGGTGAATCATTAATTACAATAATGAAAAAATGATTAAAAATAAAAAACAAAAAAATCAGGGATTTTTTAGCGACACTTTTTTTAAAAAAAACCATAATGCAG
>CAZWUT010000002.1:0-16026 GCA_964636765.1 Candidatus Woesearchaeota archaeon
CCCCTCTTAAAAGAGAGTTATTGGAATGGTAATCGTCATATACTTCAACTATCTCCTCTTCTTCTTCATTGATATTTTTTTGGGTAAGAGTTAATATTGTTTCATTGTAATAATCATGGACTGAATCTAGGAGATTCAATTCATAAAGGTAGTCTTCGGAAAGAATGTAGATTCTTTGTTTTTCTAGAGATTCATGTTCTTTAAAGAAAGAACTTTTTTTAGTGTTAGTATTGCAACTAAATGCAATAACACTTACCAAGATGATTAAAATTGATTTTTTCATAATCGTAAAATTTAGTTTATAATTAATATTCAAGTTATTTTTTATATTTATTATTGAAATTATTTCCAAGTTAAGTAAGTAAAAAAGAGGTGTAGTAAGCGCTTCAAGCCTTACTCCCTGCCAACTTCACGATTTTAGATTTAGTTTACTTTTCTTCTTTTGTAAATGCCCAACTTAACCCACTTGACCAAAGGAATTTTTCTGAATTTAACATATATCCCCCACTGAAAAAACAGGTGAAATCTCCAGGAAGCTTTCTTGTTTTGATTTTGAAGGTTTTCTTCAAATTAAAGATATGCTCTGCAGGAAGTTCTTGATAAATTTGATTTGCATATAATGCTTCAAATCCATAAATGTTAAGCGATGCCTGCTGATAAGAAAAGCAAAACATAGGCATAATTTCTGTGTTCCCTTCTTCTGTATTGCCATGTGACCAACCAGCCCAATGTAAAGTATTTAGATGTCCTCCAAACCAGCTTGTTGTGGCAATAGGTCCAGCCCAAAGAGTATTATTCAGATATCCTCCAGAAAAACCTACAGAGAAATTTTTATTCAAAGAATGCAGGTAAATTATCTCGCCGAGGGCGTTATTTACTCCAAAACTCAAGTAAGATTTTTTTCCTGAAAAAGCGAGGGTAAATGTGTTTCCCTTTGTTAAAGGACCTACTCCTGTGTGGGCGGAAGCAGAGAATTGAGTAAAACTTTTCTTAGCAACAGATGTTGTTGAATCAGAAGTTTCCTGTGCAAAAAGAGTTGTAGAAAATACAACTAAACTAATAATAAATATTAAATTTTTCATTTTTAAAAGGTTTTTATGAATGTAAAAAAATTGTGATTTATTTGGTTATTATTTATTAATTATTTTCAAAAATTATCCTTTTACCCTTATAATGGAAATTAAAAGATAAAGCACCCAATCTTCCGTTTGAATCAATGAGCAAATTTATCCCTTCATCTATGAATAAATCAGTGTTTTTTTCTGCTAATGTTTCTTCGCTCGGAAAAAATAAATCAAAAGTATTGATAACTTCTTCTTCGCATTCTTCAATCTCCAATGGAGGTATAAAACAGGGTTTTCCCCTATAGCGGAAATTTTTTTGCTTCAGAGATTTTCTTTCTTTCCAACGTTCTTTTGTAGCCTTGTGCATTCTTTTTTTCATGACATATAAATTTAGTTAATTGTGTTAATTGTGCGCAGAATGGAATCGAACCATTCTAAACACCAATGTGCACTTTAATTCCGTTAAGAAGTTGGAAAGATTATTCTAACATAAATTTAGAAAGAAACCTCTCTTTTGGAATCCTCTTTAAGATTTCTTGTTTTACTTCTTCTGGATTTTCTTGAAATCGGAGAGACAAATTAAAGCTATACAATTCCAATTCCTCTTCTCCTTCGAGTTTTAATAACCTCAAATCAACAACTCCTTCTTTTGAAGTCTTTTCACGAGATTTAATATAAATGATGTAATCATACTCGATTTCTTCAAAGGAATTGTTATTAAATGACTTCCAAATAATTCCATTTTCTATCTTATAGGTAAGCAGAGATTTATTTTTAATTTTAATAAAAGCGCTCCAAGAGCCAAGCAGTAAGACAAAAAAAAGAATTATTGCAAAGAACCATAGAAAACTGCATTTAAAATCGTCTGGAAACTCAAAATCAATTCTATAAGCATCCTTACTCCATACCCCTCCTTTCGGAACATGTTTTTTTGCTATGCGTTGGGCACGAGAATAAAAAAAGAACATTACTACTGCTATAATACCGAAAATAATAATGTTTCGATAAATTATAGCTTGAACCATTAAATCAGAAACTTCTGAAATAAAATAATCTGTTGTTTTCATAATCGTAAAATTTAGTTTATAATTAATATTCAAGTTATTTCGTGTTATTTTATGTGTTTTCGGTTATTTCGTTTTGAATTTATGCTCTTCCGAGGGTATTTACACGTATTTCGCAAGGGAAATACCTTAGTTTATTCTATTAAGAATGATTATTCTTTTATTCTTTGAACTCTCTCAGGCGAGTGTTCGTTTTATCTTAGTTTGTTTAAAGCAACAAATTAAGTTATTCCAAATTGGTTATAATTTCTATGATTTATTTTGTATTCTTCAAAAGAAGAAAGTAAAATAAAATGTGGCGAAATTATGCGTTGTTTGAAATGGTATTTGTGTTGTTTTGTTTAATTGATAAATTTGAGTTTGATAATCTGATAAATTTCTTCCAGCCGTTTTCGTTTTTTTGTTCTTGAACTTCAACTAAGTTTTTTTCTAATAATTCGTTTTTCAGTTTATTTCCTTTTCTTGGAGAAAAATTCATTTGCTTATATAATTCCACTGTACTATATATGTGTGTGGGATTTTGTCTTAAGAAATTTAAGAAGTGTTTTTGCTCATCATTTAAATCCTTTAAGATTTCATCTGAAATTTCAATGATTTTTTCAGTCTTTATTTCTTTTTCAGCATCTGCCTGTTTATTTAATATAGTAACTTTTTCTTTTGATTCTAAAAAATAATCCATAACCTTTTGAATATCTAAAGAAGTGTAATGGTCTTCACTAATATTTCTCTCAAATACTTTTTCAATATCTTTTATATCTCTGCCTAATCTTACCTGTTCAGATAAAAAATTATAAAGAATTTCCTGAATTTGTGTTAATTTTGTTGATTCTTCTACAAGTTTCTCTGAAATATCCTGTTTTTGCGTTATTTCCATTGTAATTTCAGGATTTTCATAACTGATTGAGGGTATTTCAGAAAGTTTTGCAATTTCTTCTGTTTTATCCAAGGGTTTTTCAGTTGCAAATCCTGGTTTTTCCATTTTATCTGGTTTATCCTGTTCAAGATCATTCCATTTTCCAGATTCAATTTCCCTTTCAAAAGTAATGTTTTCTATGAATTCAGAATCGTTTTTTTGAGCACTTATTGATTGAACCATAAAATCCATTCTTTGTGCAATTTTTTCATCATTTATTGTGAATTTTCTCAGTTCAACAAAAGGAACATCAACTAAAAAAGGTGAATTGTATCTTTCAGATAATTTTACAATTGCGGAACCAACCGGCAATTTAGAGAATATCTCTTTTTTATCCCATAATTGCATAAGTGAGCTTATTTCATGAATATCATTAGGAAGTTGCTGCTGAAAAGCTACATGGCATGCTGAATTACCTTTAACAGTATCAGAGAGCTTTGAGACGTGTTGGTCTAAACAAATAAGGCTAATGCCGTATTCTCTCATTTCCCTATAAATCATATCTGTTACAGATTCTGAAACAAAATGTGTTTTATCTTTTAAGAAAATATTATGTGCTTCATCAACTAAAATTGCATATTCAAAATTTTCATTAAGTTTATTTTGCTGTGATTTTTTGGATTTATATAAATAAGTTAAAATATACTCACAAAAGAATTTCTTTTCAATATTGCTTAAAGAATTTAATTCAAAAATAACTTTTTTATCAAGCAAATCCTCAATAGAAACTGCTTTTTTACCATCGTAATTTATTACTTTTCCAAAACTTCCGAAAGTTAAAACAGTTGCAATTCTCAATGCACTCTCATACCAAGTTGACTCACGGGATTTTGCATCACGTGCCTTGATTTCAAGCATTTTCTTAACATGCTGCCAGTTAGGATAATGCTTTTTTAAACCATCCTTTTTGTAAATTCCCCAGCCTTCATAAATCTCATCCAAAGTTTCCAAAAGAATTTTATGAACACCAAATGAAACCTGAAAACTCTCAGTTAGCAAATCACACAAAACATTAATCCATTCTTTTGGTCCAACACCTTTTGGGGGAATATTTATGTTTGTCTTGAAAAAATTTGCAACGTTCTCATTCCCAATTGTAAAATTCATTAAAGCAGAGTCTATGTTTATTAAAGAACGAAAAGATTTTTTCCAGTCAAAAACCAAAAAAGGTTTATCTTTTTCTATAAATCTTTCAAGAATATTAAATGCAAAAGTTGTCTTTCCTGAACCAGACATACCTGTAATACAAACGTGTCTTGGCCAGTCATGTTCATTTAATGCAAAAGGATATAATTTCTTCCCTGCATAAGTAACATCTGCCAGAGGATATTTTCCGCTTATTTGGTGTTCTTTTGGGGGTTCAAGCAAAATATTCTGATCTAAAAGTTTGCTCAAATTTTTTTGATACAAAGAAGTTAAAATTTGTAAAATTTGGTTTTTTTCCTCGAGAGAATTTGCAACAGAGTATTTAAAATAAAGTTCATCAATCTTTTTTCCAAATATGGGCTTTAGTTTTCTTGATAATTCTTCAATGGGGATTTGTCTTTGGAGCATTTTAGTTTCTCCTTATTAAATCCATTGATTTATTTTTGTAAGCAGGATTTTTTCCAGATTTAGATAAGATTTTTCTAAAATCTTCATAATCTTCAAGAGTTTGATTTAAGTATTCTAACCTATTGTTGAATCCCTCTTGAGTTTTTGGATTACTCTTATTCCAAATCCCATCTCCCCCCACAACTTTTATTAATAACCCCAAATCCTGTGCTGAAATATCATAAATATCTTCAAGATTTTCTTTAATATAAGTCCTATAAACTTCTTCCATTGATTTTGCTTCTGAAAAAGTTATTTCCTCTTTCATCTTATTTATCTCCCATTAACTTATTTAACATTAAAAGTCTGGCTTCTTTTTCATTCAATTCCTGCTCATATACACGTTTTTCTTTTTTCAAAAGAGCTATGTCTTTCCAGCACCCTATTTTTTCATTTAACTGCAATTCAGATATGCCAATTTTTTTGCTTCGTAAATCATTTTTTTCCTTAGTATTATCTCTTAAATCTGAATCAGCAATTTTTGAAGCTTCATTCTCTAAAAGAAAATTATTAATCTCTGTTTTAATTTTTTCAGCTTCATCAAAAGTTTCTTTACTTAATTTCTCTCTTGAAACAACCAAATCATTTATCTCTGAAATGGATTTCTTTAAGGATTCTGTTTTTTCTTTTCCTACTTCAATTGATAAATCTTGGTCTTCTGACTGAGAAAAACCTTCTGTAATACCTGTAATATCTGAAATATCATTAAATTCCATGGTTTTATCACCTTTCAGTGATTTATAAATGTTTCTATTGTATTAATTTTATAGTGACACTGGTTTTTGGGTAGAGATTGAAAAATTAGTTTTTAAACCCCTGTAAAAAGCCGAAATTTGCCTTTATACGGGTTTTCCGGAGGGAATTTTATTCTTTAAATTTCACGTTTTGAGTTCAGATAACTATTTATTTTGTCGAGATGTTTTTTATTGGAAGAACCAATTTCTCCCATCCATTTCCTGAGTTGGATATTTCCAGAGAGTCTAACCATTTTACCATTATTGCAATAGTGTGCTTTGAAGCCATTTTCTTTTAGAATATTTCCTATTTGACTTATCAAAACTGGGGAATTCATGTGAATTGAAATCATTGGATAAAGATTCTTATTTTTCCTTTTTGCTAAGTAAAACGAACCATCGGTGTCAAAAATTCCTCTTATAATGTATTTTACAAAATCAAATCCGTTTTCATATACTTTATCTGCGATTTTTAGCCCTTTTTTCTTCCCTTTTGGGAATCCCAATTCTTCATGCAAATAATTGTGTAAAAGTTTGTGTCTAAAAAGAAAATTTATAACATTCCCTTTTTTGTTCCTATGAATATATCCTTCTCTATTGAACATTTTTTGTACGTTATTTTTCATAAATAAAACATATTTTTCATCTAAATTTAAATTTCCACAAAGCCCAACCTGCCATTTTGTATTCTTATTTTGACCACTAATCCAACCATCTCCCATTAAGGATCCATATAGCTCTAAAAAAATAGGATTTTCTAAATCCACAGAGAATTTTTCTTTTTCTCTGGATTCTTTCGTTATAGAAGCATTTCTCCCTCCCAGGGCTTGTCTTCTTTTTATTTCACTTATTCCTTTCTTTTTTAGGGTATTTGAGTAAGAAATCTTCCCCCCTAAAGAGTTTCCCCAAGAATCTTCTTGTTCATCTATTATTTCGACATCCTTTAAGATATTATTTTTAGTCAAAAAACTCTTCGGAATATATCTCTGTTTTAGATAAATCCATCCGTCCAGAGTTTTTATAGGCACATTTACTTTCAAGGCAAGCTCTTTTATCGAAGAACATTTGTATTTTTGTTTTAATTTGATATAAACTTCTCTCTTAGATTTTGGTGACAGAAGAATCCTCATAATAATTTTAATAGGCTAAACTATTTAAATTTATACCTTTGGTTAGTACAAAGGTTAAATCTCCTACAAAAAAATGCGAAGAAGAGGATTCGAACCCCCGTAGGCACTAAGCCAATGCGTCTCTCAGATTAACAATTTAGTCACTTGAGCGCATCCCGTTTGACCACTCCGGCATCTTCGCTTGAAAATATTAAGAAAACTACCCTATAAAAAGTTTTATAAACCCAAATAATCTAAAAAATTTACCTGCGAGTTAAATACTGGCGTTTAGCGGGAAAGAAAAACTCTTTCTTGTTAATATAAGATAAAATGATAAAATCAAAAACAAAAATCTCAAAACAACTTGAAAAAAAGAATAATCCTGAATTAGTTGAAACAATTCTTAATGCTAAGAAAAAAGAGAAGTGGCTTGAAATTGCCGGAATTTTATCTGGTTCAAGAAGAAAAAGAACAAATGTTAACATTGATAAAATAAATAAAGAAGCAAAAGGGGCTGAAAAAGAAACAATTGTAATTCCTGGAAAAGTTTTATCTCAGGGTGAAATTGATAAAAAAATAAAGATTGCTGCATTAAGTTTTTCTGAGAAAGCTAAAGAAAAATTATTAAGTGCTAAATGTGAAGTTAAAACAATATTAGAAGAAATTAAATCAAATCCTGATGCTAAAGGAATTAAAATATTAAAATGAAAGTAATTGACGGAACAAATGCTATAATGGGAAGGCTTGCAAGTTTTGCTGCAAAAGAAGCTCTTAAAGGCGAAGAAATTACAGTAGTTAATTGTGAAAAAGTAATAATTACAGGAAACAGAAAAAATATTGAAAAAGAATTCTTAGAAAAAAAAAGCAGATATGGAAGTTCTCAAAAAGGACCAAAACATCACCAGACTAATGAAAAAATTGTAAAAAGAGCTATAAGAGGTATGCTTCCAAACCACAGAGAAGGAAGAGGAAGGGAAGCATATAAAAGAATAAAATGCTATGTTAAAGTTCCTAAAGAATTTGAAGAAGCTAAAAAAATTCTTCTTGGGCATGATAAAAAAAACAAATTTATTGAAGTAAATCATCTGGCAAAGAAAAAATAAAAATGACAGCAAAAACAATTACATCTGGAAAAAGAAAAAGTGCTGTTGCAAGAGCAACCATAGTAGGAGGTTCTGGGAAAGTCACAATTAATAAAAAAGATTTTAATGGATTGCATAAATTTGATGTTTTAAAAATAAAAGAACCTCTAATGATTTCAGAACAGGTTTTAGGAAAAGTAAATTTTGATGTTTCAATAAGTGTCAAAGGCGGAGGGGAAAAATCCCAGATTGATGCTTCAAGACTTGCTCTGGCAAGAGCAATTGTCGAGTTTACAAAATCCAAAGACCTTGAAAAAGCATTTCTTGATTATGACAGAAATCTCTTGGTTGCAGATGTAAGAAGAAAAGAAGCATATAAACCAGGGGATTCCAAAGCAAGAAGTATGAGGCAGAGTTCTAAGAGATAAAATTTATATTTTCAAATTTTGCTTCGTTTAAATTTTCTGAAAATTCTTTAATAATGTTTAAAGATTTCTCTTAATAGTTGAACTATACCAGAAAGTATTTATGAGATAATTCTTTATGGTAAAATGCCTTATTGTAAATTGGCATGAAACATCTTCTAAAAGATAGTTTTATAAATTATTTCTGCATGTTTATATTATGGCAAAGAAAAAGAGTGTAAAAAAAGATTCTGGAAAAAGAAAAGTAAATTGGATTGTAACATTAGTTATGTCAATTATCTTTGGAGGTGCAGGGGTAGATAGATTTATTATGGGACAGGTTGGTCTTGGAATCCTAAAACTTATTACCCTTGGAGGATGTGGAATTTGGTGGCTTGTTGACATAATTTTAATTGCCACAAAACATGACTTTGAAGGAATTGAATGGGTAGAAAACTAATTAAAAAAACAAGAGAAATTTCTTCAAAGATATTTACTCTAAGTTATCCAAAATACAGGTTTTTTACTTTTCTTATTGTTTTAATTTTATTAAGAATTCTGCCATTTTCAATAATTGAGAAAACACATAACTTTTCGGTCTGTTCTGTGATTTTGGGAAAATTTTGCTTTTCTGTTGGAATAACAAGGGGGGTGTCAAGTTTATTAAGGGGATATTTTAAACAGGCAATAAATTATAATCCAATTTCAATCCCTGTCTTGGTTATTTTATTGGGTTTTTTAATTTATGATTTTTACAAAGGTTTTTTAAATAAAAAAAGATAAATATTTAGATGGTTAAGGAAAATAAAAAGAAAAAAAAGAGATTCTCAAAAAAACAAGAATCAGAAAGAAAAGAAGCCTGGATGAGGATTCCGGTTGCAATTGTTTCGGGAATTATCCTGAAAGTTTGGGGGTTTTTTGTTTTTTGTTTTGCAATTGCACAGTTAATAGTGGTTCTTGTAGAAGGAAAAAAAGAAAAAGAACTCTTAAAAATGTGTAATATCTATTTAATCCAACTTTATACTTTTGTAAAATACATAACTTTCTTATCTAATGAAAGACCTTTTCCATTTGAGGACTTAAAAAAAGAAATTAATGAAAAAGAAAATTAATTATTTCTTTTTTCTATTTAATTTATCCAGTTTATCCTGAACATGATTAAATAATGTTGATGAAACAATTGGCTGATGATTTCCAGAATGAATCTGTCCGTCAAATTTAATCTTTCCTACATATGCGAAATTTCTCAAAATCTTTTTTAGACCATTAACAGAAAGTTTGTGTTTTTGGGAAAGTTTATTCAAATTCATCCCGGGTTGTAAAAACTCTTCAAAAATCTCCTCAATCTCTTTTGAGTTTTGTGCAGGAATTAATTTTCCATTTGAATCTCTTGAATACCCAAAAGGAACTCTTGACATGTGTTTACCCTGAGCGGATTTTTTTATCATTCCCTGTTTTTGACTCTCGCCACGAAAAGAAGCATATTTTCTAAAAGAGTTCAAACAATTTTCAGGAATTTTTTCCTCAATAAATTTATCAAGTTCTTCTGGATTATTTGGTGCAAAAGTAAAACATATGCTGCAAAAGTTTAAACCAAACTTTTTTTTATTTTTTTCTGAATCATATCCGCATTTATCACATTTCATTTTATAAACTATCAATAGGACTTTTTATTTTTTTAATTTGTTCTGCTGAAACATGAGCATAAATTTCAGTTGTTGAAAGATTGCTGTGTCCAAGCAAAGTTTGTATAAATCGAATATCTATTCCGTTTTCCAAAAGATGTGTTGCAAAACTATGTCTCAAGGTATGGGGATGAACCTCTTTTTTAATGCCTGCACGTAATGCTGCTTTTTGAACCATTTTTTGAATATTTCTTTCAGATAATTTTCCTTTTGGTCCATTAAAAAGATATTCTTGAGATTTATATTTTTGTTTATCTACTTGTTTTTCCAAATCATTAATTAAAAAATCAGGAATATTAAAAAGCCTGTCTTTTTTACCTTTTCCCTGACGAACATGCCCTATTTTTTCATCAAAGTCAAAGTCTTTTATTTTAAGGTTTGTTAATTCTGAAACCCTGAAACCACATGCATAAATTAAAGAAACCATCAAAACTGATTTCTGGGTATCAAAAGAGTCTATTAATTTTTTTATTTCATCTTTTGTTAAAACTATAGGAATTCTTTTTTCACGTTTTGGTCTTTTAATGTTTAATGTAATGTCTTTATTTAAAATAGAAGAATAAGCATATTTTACTGCAGATAAAAAAATAATTACAGATGATGCTGAAGATTTTTCCATTTTCTGGACAATGTATAATTTTACATCATCTTCTGTTATTTCTTCTGGATTTTTTTTAGTAAATTCAAATAATTTTTCATTTAAACTTAAATAATTTTTTAAAGTATGCTCAGAATTTTTTGAGATTTTTAATTCAGTTTCAAGTTTTTTTAAAAATTCCTCTGGAGTCATTTTTTATGATTTTAAATTTAGAAGTTTATTTAATTCTTTAAAGCATTGTCTATTATTCTTAAAAAGAATTGTTTTCATTCCTAATTTTCTTGCAGGAGGGAGATTCCATTTCTGATTATCAATAAAAACTGTTTCTTTAGGATTTATTCTTAGTTTTTTTATCACAAATTCATAAATTTCAGAATTTGGCTTTCTCATTTTAACATCACATGAAACAATTATTTTATTAAAAATTTTATAAAATTCTTTTGTAATGATTTCTTTTTTAGAAATAAACCATTGATCAGAAAGTATTGCTATTTTATATCCTTGGCTTCTTAATTCTCTTGCTTTTTCAAGTAATTCTTTATTTGTTCTGAAATTTTTTTTATAAGCTTCTGTATATAATTTTTTTAATTTTTTTGAAGAAGTGCTTAAGTTTTTTGCAAAAATCTTTAAAACTTTTTTATTGGGAATCTTTCCTTCAATAGCCAAAGGATAATCTCTTTCAATAGCTTCCATATACTGGTCCATTGGAATATTAAGAATTTTAGTTACATATTCATGAATTCCAGAAGGTTTGAATTTTCCGTTTTTCCAAATTGAGTTTTTTGCAAAAGCCAAAACCCCACCAACATCAAATAAAATTGCCTTAAAACCCCTTTCTTCACATTTCATATCCTGAATTATGCGAACTTCTTTAAATATCTTTAGGTGCGGAAAACTTAAAAACTTTCAAAAGAAAGTTATATTAGAGAACTATAAGGAGGTTAGAAGATGAAAAAACCTCAAAAGAAAAGCGGAGTAAGTGAGAATATTGAAGAAAAAGCAGAACAAAAAAAAGAAGATGTAAATCCAAAATCTGAAGACAGAAAAATGTATCCTGCTATTTGTTCTGAATGTGGTGAGAAATGTGAAGTTCCTTTTGAACCTGTTGAAGGCAAGCCTGTAAAATGTAAGGAATGCTACAAAAAAGGAAGACCAAAAAGATTCAAAAATAACCGCGGATTTAAAAGAGAAATGCATGAAGCTATTTGTTCTAAATGCAATAAAAATTGCCAAGTTCCATTTAAACCAAATGGAAAGAAACCAATTCTTTGCAAAGAGTGTTATCTGAAAAGCAAAGAGTAAACCAAAGATTATTTTTTATTTTTTTGATTAAACAACTCTTTTTGATTTAAGAGCATTAATATAACTGCTCCTATAAGAAACAACCAGTTAATTGCAAATGCAAGAAATATAAAAACAAGCGCAATCAAAGAAAATAAAAAAACTTTAAGATTTTTCATTGTAACAATTTTATTTATTCTTAAAAATTATTAAGAACCATCAGCCTGAACAGCACCAAAGATAATATTTCCCTGACAGGTTCCTGCAACACCTAATGGAACATAAATTCTCCAATAAGTATGGTTCCAGGCTTCATTTAAAATATCATTTTGCCTGTAATTTAAATCAAATCTTTTTGTAACTGGTGCAGAAGTTAGATTAAGATAAACATTTTCAAAAGAAGTTAAACTTAACTCTCCTAAAGTTGAAGCAGTTAAATTATATTTTTCATAATCAATTGGAATAGTTTTAATTGCTCCAAGAGTACAGTTCATTGCATACCCATCATTTTCTATAAATCCATAGCCATTCAAAGATAAATTAAGTTCAACATTTCCGTAATTTGTGACATTTGTAATATTTTCTTCTGAAACATAAGTTGCATTAACAGTTCCATAGTTTATTGTGTCGGGCAGACCCAATGCCAAGAGATCTGAAACAGTTATTGTATCAGTTCCTGTATCTGACAAGCCAGTTGTATCTATTGCAAAGATTGTGCATTCCCAAGTCTGTGGATTTGCATAATACCAAACATCCATAGAACAATTTACCACTGCATTGTATGCATCATCTGCATAACCATTCCATCCAGCAGTATCATTTATAATTTCGCATGAAGAATTGGCATAGTGTTCATTATTGTCATCACCACTTCCGTAACCTGAAACAACACTATCATAAAATTCCGCCATTACACTATCTATTTCCTGCTGTCCATTATAATCAACTACAACTCCTGCACAATAAATTTTTTTTGTTGTAGCAGGATTTAATGAAACACTTGCAGCATCTTCTTCTATTGAAACATTAATAACTTCTGGATAAACAGCCCCAACATCCAACAAAGTCTGGACTGTAACATTGTTTTCTCCGACTCCTGCAAGAATTATTTTTGGAAAAAAAGACAATAAGAAAATTATTAATATAAATTCCAGAAATATTAAAGGCAATGCAACTTTTTTCAATATTTTTTTTTTCATTTTAACTTAACTCCACATAAAGATAATATGCAGTTGCTCCTGTAAATCCAGGGTCTCCATTTTCAGGGACTATCATCTGGAAATCATAAGGCTGACCATCATATCCTGTTACATCCTCTTCCAAAATAGAAGCATATATTACACTACTGCTTGCATAAAGGGCAATTTCCTCAAAAGAAGAATCCTGAGAACCACTATTTACATAAGTATTTAATGTAGGACATGAACTTGCAGTAATGCTTGTTGCACCAACAAAAAACAAACTATGGGTTCCTGAAACAAAAGTATTATTGATGCTGTCTGCAGAAGTATTTTGATGGTCCATTGCGCCGTTTTCCTGCATAAGCCAGGTATTAGTTGCACATGAAATATTTGTCCAGGTTATTGTTCCTGAATTTCTTGTTGCATAAACTTCACCACCTGTTGAACTTAAAGTCCAGTCATAAATTGTAGAACCACCTGAATCATCTAAAGTAAATTTACCTGTGACATTTCCAACAAATGCTTTCCAACGTAAATTCTGGCTATTTGCTGTTAAATTAATTGTAGAGATATATCCTCCTGAAATATTTATAAAACCAGCACTTGTTGCTCCTTTAGTTGAATTTGAAACATGATATATGTTGCTCGGACCCGTAGGTGTTGCAATAATAAAACTTAAAGATAAAATTATCATTAATAAAAATAATGCTAATCTTATTTTTTCCTCTTTTTTGTTCATTTTTCTCTTTTGTTTTTCTCTTTTGTTTTTTATAAATAAAAAATAAAAATAATAACTACTTACTCTAGTTCTACCCAGAAGTAATATGTTGTAGTGTCTGTATCTGTTCCATGCCCGTTTTCAAGAACAACCATTTCAAAATCATGTGTAACACCATCAAATCCATCAGCATCTTCCAACAAGATAGAAGTAAATACCAATTTCTTTCCTTCTGCAACTAAAAGAACTTCATCAAAAGTTCCTACCCCTGCAGAATTATATAGTTTTGTGTTATCACAAGTTCCAGCTGTAAACTGGATGTTATTTGTAAAAAATTCTGTATGGTCATTAAGATTAAATGTTTCATTTATCCCATCTACATCAATTGTTTCTATTCCAAACATGTTTTCAAAAAAAGACATGTTACTTGCTTCATCATAACAATCAACAGACGCCCAATTTATTGTTGAAGCATTTGATGCATAGATTTCACCCTCTGGTGATGCAAGAGACCAATTGTACAAAATATTATCGCTTGAATCAGCTAGCTGGATTGTACCTGTTACTTCACCAAAATAACCCTGCCATGCCTGAGTTATAGAATAACCAAAAACAGTTAATTCAGTTACATTTCCTGCAATTGCATTTGGATCAGAATCAGGTGCATCCATAGGTGCCCTGTCTGAAGTACCAGGAGTAATTGTTGCACCAAAAGGTTCAACAGCCAAAACCAAAACAGACACAAAAGTCAAAACTAAGAAAAACAAAAAAAACAGTCTATTAAATTGATTCATCCCCTTTTTCCTCCTTTCAAACTTAATGTTCTAATTGTAATTACACAAAGATATTTATAAACCTTTCTAAAGTGACAAAAAAAGGGGAAAAATACCGTCGACAAACAGAAATTCTGAAAAAACATTCAAAATTTAAAAAAACATTTAAAAGTAATTACAATTAAGTCTTAATATAAATTAATAGAGTTCAACATAAAAAACTGCTGAGGATGAATCACCTGATTTATAATTTCTTAATCTTGCAGGAACCCTTAATTCATAATCATAAGTTCCATAAGTTCCGACAGTATCTTTATTTAATTCTGTTAAGAAAATCAAATCTTCTTTTTCAGAAGAATCAAATTCTGTATTTGAATCATCTGAAGTGTCCCATAAAATTCCTGTAACAAAATTTGAATTATTTATTGAATTTGTTACTGGAACATCATCAATTAATTTATTAAATAACAGAAAATTTTTCTGCTCATCTGGTGTTCCAGAAGTTGTATAAACATTGTACACAGAATCAATGTTATCTGTCATATTAAGCAAAGAATCAATCTCTGAAAAATCTGATGAACTATTTGTTCCGGAAACTGTTTTCCCAATGGCCTGAAGAGTGCTCCATGAAACTGAAGAATCATAATCAGTTATGTAAATATTTCCATTATTAAAATTATCTGCATTCCAAGAAAGAAGTTTTTCTTCTCCTGAATTTGACAAAACAAACTCACTTGTAGAAGAAATATCACCGTAAAAGAAATGCCATGAACCAGTATTTATACTTTTATTTCCCTTGTTATTAAATTCATTCCATTCTACAAATGAACCATTTGTCAGTGTAGGGGGGTCTACTACAACATAAATTTCAGATGTCCCGATATTTGAATTCCATAAAGTACTTATTATTGTATAATTAAATTTAAGGATATCAATTGTAAAATCACTTCCTATTTGGGTTCCTGAATCATCAGGGTCTCCAAGATAAAAACGTGCAGTTAAATCTTCTGCATCTGCCCCTGCTAAATTATAAATTGTTGCATTAATTTCTATTTGCTCATTTTCTGTGGGGTTTGTATTATTAAACATTATTCCGGAAGTATTTATTGAAAAATCAGGATAAGTTAAATTGAATGCCCTTGATTCAGAATAATTTGTATTTCCCAATTGATCCCAGCAGGTTACATTCCAAATGTGTTCACTCAACCCAATAGAAGCCACAGACAAAACTTCTGTATTTGAAACATTTGAACTTACCCATTCATAATCTTTTGGAGTATTTTCATCTATTGTCAAATTGCATTGGAGTATTGAATCCAAAACATCTACTGCAATCCATGTAAAAGAAATTGAACCCTCATTATAATCTATTCCTGAATCATTATCTGGATTTTCTAAAGTTATTTCTGGAGGAGAAATATCTCTGTAAAAATTTAGTTCTGGTGGCTGGTAATAATTATCATCAGAATCAAAACACCCGACAGTCCAGTTATGCAAACCTTCTGGAATCCCCTCAATTGTGAAATTATTTTGCTGATTTTCTGCAATTGATGAAACAGAATAATTAAAAATTCCATTAAAATAAATGCTACAGTTCTTTATTCCAATAGGATCTTCAGGAAGATATGTAAAAATTATCTCAGAATCTTTTGTTCTGTAATTTTCTTCAGGAGAAATTAAAGAAACATTTGGAGGTGCTTCAATTGTAAAAGTTATATTCTGACTCATGTTTGTATTTAATGCTTCATCTGTACAACTTACATTCCAAGTGTGATTTCCGTCGCTGAGAATAGAATAAACAACCCTATTTGTAGCATTTGCTGTGCT
>CAZWUT010000003.1:0-15624 GCA_964636765.1 Candidatus Woesearchaeota archaeon
TATTAGTATTGGCTTCTGGAACTTTTATTAAATCAGTTACAAAATCTCCTTGTTGAAGTTTCACAATTCTAACTCCCTGAGCAGCTCTTCCCATAACTCTTATATTTTTTAAAGAAGTTCTTATAACAATTCCCTTTGCAGTTGTTATAATTATTCCGTCTTTATCATTAACAGAAACAGTTGTAACAACATTTCCTGTCTTTTCTGAAATTTTTAAATTAATAACTCCTTTTCCGGCTCTTGCTGTTTTTCTGTAATCCTGAACATTTGTTCTTTTTCCATAACCTTTTTCAGTTATAGTAATAATTGCCTCTGTCTTTAAAATTTCCATGCTTACTACTTCATCATTTTTATCAAGTTTAATTCCGGTTACTCCATAACTTGCTCTTCCCATTTCCCTGACATCATCAGCATTAAATCTAATTGCCTTGCCTTTCTTAGTTGCCATTAAAACTTCCTGTCCTTTCTTTACAACTTCAACACCTATTAAAAAATCGGAATTATCATTTGGAAGATTAATTGCCTTAATTCCGGATGCTCTTGGTTTTGAAAAATGCTTTAAAGAAATTCTCTTAACCTGTCCTTTCTTTGTAGCCATAAACAAACTGTCTTCAAAATCCTTAACAGAAATTACATTAGTTACTTCTTCGTCTTTTAAGCTTAACAAATTAGCAACAGACCTTCCTTTACTATATCTCTCAGCAGCAGGAATATCATAAGCTTTTAGCCATAATAATCTTCCTCTTGTTGTAAAAAACATTAAATAATCGTGTGTTGAGCATGTAATTAACTGTTTAACAAAATCTCCTGTTGCTAAACCACTTCCAATAACCCCTTTTCCCCCTCTTTTTTGCTCTTTATAAGACCGAACATCCATTCTCTTGCAATATCCTTTATCAGTAATTGTAACAACAACTTCTTTTTTCTGAACCAAATCTTTTTCTTTAATTTCCTTAATTGATTTCAACACAGTTGTTCTTCTTGCATCTCCATAATTCTTTTTCAGTTCATTAACTTCCTTTGAAATAATCTTAAGAATTTCTTTAACATCCCCAAGAATAGTTTCAAGTTCTTTTATTTTTTCCTTTAATTCCTTAGCTTCTTTTTTAAGTTTATCAACTTCCATAGAAGTTAATTGCTGTAATTTAGTTTCCAAAACAGCTTCAGCCTGTTTTTTTGTTAATTTATATTTTTTAATCAAACCCTCTGTAGCTTCAGTTTTACCCTTAGATTTCTTAATCAGATTAATAACCCCATCAATATCTTTTAATGCAATTAACAAACCTTCAACAATTTCCTGTCTTTCTTTGGCTTTTTTAAGTTCATATTTAGTTCTGTTAGTAATAATGTTTTTTCTGTAAGAAACATATGCTTCAAGAACCTGCTTAAGATTCATAACCTGTGGTTGATTTTTGTGCAAAGCCAAGAAATTAACATTAAAACTATCCTGTAGCCTTGTATATTTATAAAGAGAATTTATAACAAATTTTGAATTTGCATCTTTTTTTAACTCAATCACAATTCTTATTTTACCTTTAGAAGATTCGTCTCTTAAATCAGAAATATCTTTTAATTTTTTATCCTGGACAAGTTTAGCAATTTGTTCAACCAAAGTTGCTTTATTCAGCATATATGGAATTTCTGTAATAATAACCACTTCCTTATTTTTAACAACTTCAGAAATCACTTTGCCACGCATAATCATTTTTCCTCTTCCTGTTTTATACAACTCAAGCATATCGCCTGTAACACTTCCCCCAGTTGGAAAATCAGGACCAGTAACAATTTCTGTTAATTCTTCAAAAGAAATTTTAGGTTGTTTAATATAAGCAACAATAGCATCACAAACCTCTGTTAAATTATGCGGAGGAATATTCGTAGCCATTCCAACAGCAATGCCTGTTGCACCATTAAGCATTAAAGCAGGAAGTTTTCCAGGCAATAATTCAGGTTCTTTCAGAGAATTATCAAAATTAGGTGTAAATTTAACTGTTTCTTTATCAATATCCTGCAGTAATTCAGAAGAAATCTCTTTTAATTTAGCCTCAGTATATCTATAAGCTGCCGGAGGGTCCCCATCCATTGAACCAAAATTACCCTGCCCAAAAACCAAAGGATATCTCAAAGAAAAATCCTGAGCCATTCTAACCATTGCATCATAAACAGCCGTATCACCATGAGGATGGTATTTACCAATAACATCTCCCACAATCCTCGCACTCTTCTTTGTCTGAGTATTTGGTTTTAATCCCATTTGCTGCATTGAATACAAAATTCTTCTCTGAACAGGTTTCAAACCATCTTCAATTGCAGGAATAGCACGTGAAACAATAACACTCATTGCATAATCAAGATATGCTTTTCTCATTTCTCCTGAAACTTCTGTATTAATAATTCCTTTTTTCTCTTCTTCAATAACATTTGGGTCTATATTTGGAGTCATTTTACTTCCTCCTCTTTATTATCAAGAGCATGAAATTTCTTAACTAATTCTGAAGAAGACTGGATTTTATTTCCAAGACCATCAACAATTTCTATTCCCAATTCTCTGCAAATAACAGATTCAGGAATTTCATTATTCAATCGGTCTCCTCCATTAGCAAAAATATGTGGCTTAACATGACCTAAAGATTTACAAACACTTCTATCTTCATCAATGCTAATAAAAACTTCATCAACAACTTGAAGCTCCTCCAAAATCTTTCTCCTTTCTTCAACAGGCATAAAATATTTTCCCTTTTTTAACTCTGTTTGCTTATCATTATTAACTATAACAACTAATTTATCTCCTAATTCTCTTGCTAATTTAAATAATTCTATATGCCCAATATGTAAAGGGTCAAAATAACCACTAACAGCTATGATTTTCATTCTCCATCCTCTTCTGAATCTTCTTCAGAAGACATTTCAAAATTTATTTTAAGAGTATTTTCATCATCAATTTCAAGTTCAATTGGTTTTTTCTCAACTTTCAGTTCAGTCAGTTTAACAATCCACTCATCAATTTCATCTTCTGTCAGGGAAAATTCTGTTTGTTCTGTTTCAACATCAACTTCTTCTTCAATTTCCTCTTCCTTATCTTCAGATTCTTCTTCAGGATGCTCTTCCAGATATTTCTCTTTCTCAGATTCAATTGCTTCAATATCTTTTTCTAATTTTTTTTCATCTACCATCATGCTACTTCCTCCCCCTTATTATCTAAATACTTCATAAACTCATCTTCTGTTAATTCTTTTTCATTAATATTACTTCCCTTCCATCCGCATTTCCTGCATTTCCATTCCTTTCCGGTCTTGCTGTCTTCTTCTGAGTCTGAATTGCTTAAAACAATTACAACTTCATCACTTCCACATTTAGGGCAAACCCTTATTTTAAAAGTCTTTCCTGTTTTCTTTTTTGTATCAACGCCTTTTGCTTTATTATAATCAGCTTCACTGTCATAACCTTCCAAAATCCATGTTGGTGTTGCTAATTTACTTTTCTTTTTAGCCATTTTAATTAATCAAGTATTTTTATTTTATTTATTGTAACAAGTATTGCTCCTTTACAAGGTTCTCCTTCGTTTATTGGAAACTTTTTAATTTCTTCTACCCATTTACCAGATGTAAAATATTCTGCCTTTCCTTTAAATTCATATCCTACACATGCTTCTTTCCAATCTTTATTCCAAACAACTAAAGAAACATTTGAATTTGATTTAATATTATCTATTGATTCTATTATCCAGTTATTTGAAATTAAAAGTTGGTTTTTAGAAATTACTTGAACAAAACCAACGGCAATATTATGGGGTTCCCCTTTTTTATTAACTGTAGCAAAGCCCATAGCATTTGCTTCTATCATTTTCTTCATTCCTTCATTAATCTCTACTTTTTTTACAATTGTTCCCATTTTAAACATCTAACTCCGCTTGATGAGCATTATCCTGTATAAATTCCTTTCTTGCCTGGACATCGTCCCCCATCAACATTGAAAAAACACTGTCCGCTTCAACAGCATCTTCAATAAAAATCTTTTTTATTTTTCTGGTTTTTGGATTCATAGTTGTCTCCCACAACTGCTCAGAAGACATTTCACCAAGACCTTTAAATCTTGTTATACTACCTCCCTGAATTCCAAGTTTATCAACCAGTTTTTTAAGTTCTTCATCTGAATAAACATAATGGTCTTTTTTCTTTCTTGCCCTATATAAAGGAGGCAAAGCAACATAAATATTTCCATTCTCAATTAACCGTGGCATAAATCTGAAAAAGAAAGTCAGCAAAAGTGTTTTAATATGTGAACCATCAACATCTGCATCAGTCATAATTATAATTCTCTTATATCTCAATTTACCAATATCAAACTGTTCCCCCACCCCTGTTCCAATCACAGTAATCATATTTGCAATTTCTTCTGAAGACAGTGATTTGGCAGGATTGGATTTCTCAACATTTAAAATCTTACCTTTTAAAGGCAAAATAGCCTGTGTATTCCTGTCTCTTCCGGTTTTACACGTACCTGCTGCACTTTCTCCCTCTACAATATAAAGTTCAGTATCATCAGATTTTTTATTTGAACAGTCTGCTAATTTTCCAGGCAACCCTCCAAGAGAAAAAGCATTTTTTCTTCTTACTAAATCTTTTGCTTTTTTAGCAGCCAATCTGGCTTTGGCAGAGTCCAAGGCCTTTAGAGCAATTTTTTTTGCAACTGCAGGATTTTCCTCAAAAAACTCACCTAAAGCATTTGTAACAATTGAATCAACAAACCCCTTAACTTCTGAATTCCCAAGTTTTGTTTTTGTCTGACCTTCAAATTGGGGATTTGCAAGTTTAATACTCACAATTGCACTTAATCCCTCTCTGACATCATCGCCCATTAAAGAATCATTCTTTAGTAAATTTTTCTTTTTAGCATAATCATTAATAACCCTTGTCAAAGCTGTTTTAAAACCTGACACATGGGTTCCCCCTTCAACAGTGTTTATTGTATTCACAAAACCAAAGATATTCTCCTGATATGTTGAATTATACTGGATTGCTATCTCAACTGAAATTCCCTCATCTTCTCTTTTAAAATAAATCGGCTTAACATGCAAAACTTCTTTAGAGCGATTAATCCACTTAACAAATTCCATAACTCCTCCTGCTGCATAAAATTCCTGAGACTTATCTTTTGTTTCATCAAACAGACTAATCTTTAAGCCTGCATTCAAAAAAGTTACTTCTCTGAATCTTGTCTCAAGAATCTTATAATCAAATTCAATTATAGGAAAAATTTCTTCATCTGGCCAAAAAGTAATCTTTGTTCCGCTTCCAGAGGTCTTTCCAATAACTTTTAATTTTGTTTTGGCATTCCCCCTTGAATATTCCTGCTGATAAAGTTTTCCATCTCTTTTAATTTCAATAATGAATTTTCTTGACAAAGCATTAACACAACTTACCCCTACACCGTGCAAACCTCCGGAAATTGCATAGGATTTTTTATCAAATTTTCCTCCTGCATGCAATTTTGTTAAAGCAACCTGAACAGCAGGCATTTTATATTGAGCATGCATTTCAACAGGAATTCCCCTGCCATTATCTTCAACTGTAACAGAACCATCTTTATTCAAAGTAACATCAATTTTTGTGCAAAAACCAGCCAAAGCTTCATCAACTGAATTATCAACAACCTCATAAATCAAATGATGCAAGCCTTCTTTTGAAGTGCTTCCAATATACATTGAAGGTCTTTTTCTGACACCTTCAAGTCCTTCAAGAACTTTAATTGATTCTGCTCCATAATCTTTCTTTGTAGCCATTTTAATAAAAAATCTTATTAGATTTGTTTAATTTCAATTAAAAAAATGAAATCTGGTTTATAAACTTTTCTGCAGTTTTATCGTCGATAAAACAAAAATTTGCAAAAAAACAGGGAAAATTTTAAAAAAATTAAGAAGTAAAATAATCATAAAGTTGAGAGATTTCTGTTGAATTTAAAACCCTATTCCAGACCATTATTTCATCCATATTTCCTACAAAAAAATCTCCTCCTGACAATTCTCTCGTTCCCAATAAATTAGTGGATGCTCCTGAAGAAGGATTACGATTAAAAGTTACAATGGATTGTTGTCCCCCATTATAATAATAAACCACATCATTTATTGATTCAGAATAATCAATAGTTACAACAACAAGAGACCACTGATTCAAAGGAATTGTAAATGAACTTCCAGGTGCAGTATAAGCTCCAACAGTCCTTAATGCTAAAGTTTCAGAATTTATCTCTATAGCTAAAGCAAAAGCATATTGTTCGCCTCCAAAAATATTCCTATAATCATCTCCTGCATAAGCCACAGGATAAATCCATGCAGCAAAAGTCATGTCCTTATTATAACCCTGTAGACCTGATGAATCTGGAAACCGGATATTGTCTCCACTATCAAAATCATAACACCCGCTATTTTGACATCCAGAAGTAATATGGTTAGCCCCATAAATAATTCCATGATTGCTTCCAACAGAATCTTGTGCATCTGTATCAAATGTCCACCATGAAACTAATCCATTTTCCCAAAGTTGGGTTTCAGGAACACAAATTCCAGTTGCATTGCAAGTCTCACCACTTCCACAAGTTCCACAATTAGTTGAATTTCCGCAAATAGTCTGAGTTCCGCATTCATAACCTAATGAAGTGCATGTGTCTGTGCAGGTTGTTACACATTGTCCAGTTGCATTGCAAGTCTCACCACTTCCACAAGTTCCACAATTAGTTGAATTTCCGCAAATAGTCTGAGTTCCGCATTCATAACCTAATGAAGTGCATGTGTCTGTGCAGGTTGTTACACACTGACCAAGACCATTGCAGGTTTCTCCGCTTCCGCATGTTCCGCAGTTTGTACTTGCTCCACATACTGTTTGTGTACCGCACTCATATCCCAAACTTGAACATGTATCAGTGCAGGTTGTTACACATTGTCCTGTTGCATTGCAAGTCTCACCACTTCCACAAGTTCCACAGTTAGTTGAATTTCCGCAAACAGTCTGAGTTCCGCATTCATAACCTAATGAAGTGCATGTATCTGTACAATTACTCTGCTCCACACATGAAGTTCCACTGCAAACATATCCTGAACTACAATTTCCACAATAAACTCCAATTCCGCAAACAGTCTGAGTTCCGCATTCATAACCTAATGAAGTGCATGTATCTGTACATCCTCCAGAAGAACCTGAAGAAACTGTTTTTTTAACCACATATTCATCTTTAATATCGCCAATAATTTCTTTTCCTGATTCCATCCTGAAAACAGGAGCAATTGAAACAGATTTTAAATTAGAAGTATTTACAGAAGCTAAAACCAAATTAAAGGTTATTTGTTGTAATTCTTTCATTGAAATATTTGGAAATTCTATAATCTCCGTATTATCTCCATCATCAACTATGAAATCCAATCCAACCATTTCTCCATCTCCGGGATTTCTTTTGACCTTAACATTAAGTGCACTGTCATTTACTATTTGAACCTGTTTTATTTCTAAATCAAGAGTAAACTTTCCTAAAGAAATCTGTTCTGCCCCGCTTTGAAGAACATTTTTAACAACAACCCAAAGAATTCCAACAGCAACAAGAACCAAAAGAATTATCAAAAGTGTAGCTACTATTGATGATAAACCTTTTACCCCCTTAATTTTCATTAGCAAAATAGGAATTTAATATTTATAAAAGTTTTATTTATTAAGAAGAAGTTCTATTTTTTTGGGATTCTTTTTAATTTCCTTTATGCAAATCACTGTGTGGATTTGTATCCGCAATAAAATGAGGACAATGGAAATTACTTATTAAGAAGAAGTTCTATTTTTTTGGGATTCTTTTTAATTTCCTTAACTATTGTGGCAGGACCAATTATTGTTACAGCTCCTAAATCTCCCTGACTCAGCATTTTAATAATCCCTTTTTTCAATCTATCTCCAAAACTTTCCTCGCCATTTCCGGAAATTACTGCAAGTTCAATTCCCTTAAATCCCTTAACATGCTCCACCATAGCCATAGTATCTCCAATCAATCTGGTTTCCTCTTCTGGTTTTAATCTGCCCTGCAAAATTAAAATATTGTTTCCCAAAACAATTCCAAGAATTTTCTTGATTCTCTCATCGCTGTGCAAATCTTTAATTTCAGCATAAGGAAGAAACTGAATTGAAAACCCCTTTATTTTCCCTATTTTTTTATTCTTTTTGCTCACCATCTTCTTTTTATTATTTAGTAAATTTGCTTTTTAATTGTTACTTTTTAGACCTTTTTTGCAAGTTTAAATATTGATTCATAAAATTCCTCAAGATTTTTTCCCTGTTTTGCACTTATTCCAACAACATCATATTCAGGAAATGCAGATTCTATTTTTTTGACATCTGCTTTTCTCAAATCGATTTTATTTGCAACAATCAAAATAGGAATTTTTCTTGCAACAAGATTTCCAATGATTGTTATATTTACCTGATTATATGGATTTTCAGAAGCATCCAAAACAATCACTACAACATCCATATCATCCAACCATTTAATGCTTTCAACAATTCCCTGAGTAGCTTCCTTTGCCCTTGATTTAGCATCTTTTTTATTAACTTTGTATTTTAAAAAATCTTCATAATCTATTTTAGTTGCAATTCCAGGAGTATCTATCATCTTAAAAGTCATTGTCTTGCCTTTATAATCAATTACTACTTTCTCTTTAAACTGAACATGCCTTGTTTCATGCGGAATTTTACTGACACTTCCGATTTCTTCTCCTGTAAAATCCTTGCAAATTCTGTTTGCTAAGCTTGTTTTTCCGGCATTTGGAGGACCATAAAAACCCAATTTTATATCTTTTTTATTTTTAAATAATCCTGAAAGAATTTTTTTAAAAAAGTTTTTGAAGATTTTTATTGCCATTATTCTATTTCAAAACCTCCACATATTGAAATGGAATAACTAAAAATCTTGTTAAAGATTTTTTGCCGTAGGTGGTCAATTTTATTGCCATATTACACTTTATCAAAAAGACTTATTAAAGTTTTGTATGATTGATTAATATTTTTCGGATTCATGAGAATTATTTGCTTTTTTCTTCATAAGAGACCTGTTTAATTTGTTTGGCAAACTTTTTCCTGATTGCTGAGAAGAATCTTCTATTTTTTTCTTCATAAAAGGAAGCATAGGCATTCCAGTATGTTTTCCATAATATTTTCTCATAACATATCTTATCTGTTCATATTTCCATTTGGAATTTTTAAGATTATTTATAATTTCAGAATCATCAAGTCCTTTTTTCTTTGCATTATTTATGTAAATAATCAGATTATAAAGATTATTTCTGTTTGCAAATAAATAAGCCTCATATCTTTTATCATACCATGTTTGCAGAATTGTGTAAATTATATAAGAAACTATCAATAGCAATGCAAGCACAAGAACAAAAAGAAGCCACTTTGAAATTTTAACTTCTTTTTGAGAATCTATATAATCTCCAACTTCTGGAATTGTTAATTCATCTAAAGAAGGGGAAATTACAACTGGAACACTTGCAAAATCAACTCTTTCAGTTGTAGTAAATGCAATTTTTCCTGGATTTTCAGATAAATCAATATAAACATAATCATCAATAATACTCTGAGAATAATCTTCCTCAAAAACAAGATTATCAATTTCTTTTAAAATAAAATAAACCCCTTCTGTTGTTCCGTCCTCAAAATTAAATTCAAAATAACTAAGTAAAAAACCTTCTGATAAACCAGTAATTCCTGAAATTTCATAAAAGGTTATTCTTGTATCTAAATTTTCTTCATTCCAAAAAAACAAAGCCCCTAAATAAGAATCTTTTTGTTCTTCATTATAAATTCCTCCTGCAATTTGTGAAATAATCTCAAGATTTACAAGACCATTATCAGGATAAAATTTAACATCAGAAACAGTCCTTGTTATAGCAAAAGCCTTTGGAATATTTAAATCATCCAAAGCATCCAAAATCTTCTGATAATCTGCATCAGAATTTGCACTTGAGTAATCTTCTTCAAGAGATTTTAAAGAATTTGAAAGAAAATTCAAATTTAAACTTGTATTCAATTGCTCCTGTATAAAAGATGAAAAATCGCTTAATTTAAGTTCAAGATTATCCAGAGCATTAGAATTTTCAGTTAATGCAATTCTTACCTTATTTTTTAGAGTAATATTTTCCTTAGGCAAAACTGTTAAAATCTCAGAAAAAACTTCCTGGTTGCTGAAATTCAACTGATAACTAAGATTTCCTGCAATATTTGGAACTTCCAAACCCATTGAATCCAAGTGCAAAATCTGAAAATCTGAATAAATTATAGTGCCATTAAAAGTGTAATTAAATTCAGGATTATTTACAATTAAATCTTCAAGTGAAAAAGAATTTCCAAAAGAATCAGTAAAAAGAATTGTTGCAGATTGATTATCAAAACTCATATTAATCCATCCATTAATTTCCTCCTGAACTTTATAATTCAATTCAATAGAATGAGAAGGATTTCCGGTTTGAAAATTTGCAGAAACCAGACTAATTAACAAAATTGCAACTCCAAAAACAAGAAAATAATTCTTCACCTCCATGAATATAACTAAGAAAATTGTTTTTATAAATCTTATCTTCTTCTGAATATAATTATCAAATAAATCAAAGAAATTAGTCCAATTGCAACTAATAAACTATAAACTCCTGCAAAAGGCAACTGAATCTGGGCAGGACAAATTAATTCATCACTAATGCTTTGGCAACTGTCTGATTTTCTTAATCCTGATAAATCCAAAGGATCATAATGCCACTTTCCGTCTGAACCCAAAACATAATTTTCATCTCCAGAAACAGGATTTTCATCAAAAATATTATCAGGATTCCATACCCATAAACTGGAATAATCTCTTGTTAAAAATCCATCAGCACAGTCATCTTCACTATCCTTAGTATAAACACACTGTCCAATTCCACTCATACCAGATAAAAAAACATCTCCTCCGCAATCAGGGTCAGAAAAAGCACAATAAGGATTGCATATTAAATCCCCAACATAATTGCAACATGCCACATCCACACTGCTGTATAATAAACCATCTGCACAACAATCTCCGTCTGAGCAATCACCAATTCCCTCATCTGTAAAATCACAATTTAAACTGCAGGTTCCGTCATTACAAAGAATTGTTCCTTCAGGACATGGAACTCCGGGACCAAGAATCTCATAGTTGCAGTTACTGTCACAGCCATCTCCGTTATCTGTATCTCCATCATCACATTGTTCCCCTGTTTCCTCTAAACCATTTCCGCAAACAGCATTAGAACCTCCGCAATCAGGGTCAGAAAAAGAGCATGCGGGTGTGCAAATGCCATCACTTTCCATAAGACAACAGGCATTGTCCTCAAAACTGCACACCAAACCACCAGCACAGGTATCTGGTTCATCTCCACAATCTTCACACGAACATCCTTCTCCGGTTTCACAATTATCATCATTATCACAAAAAGCATTTCCTTCATCTGTATGTTCACAATTCAAACTGCAGGTATTATCTTCACACAAAGTCAGACCAACAGGACATGGAGGTGAAATGCCCACTTCAAAAATACATTCTGATGAACAACCATCCCCACTATCAGTATTAAAGTCATCACACTCTTCTCCATAATCCAAAACACCGTTTCCGCAAACACCGCAACTTAAACTTGAATTCCAGTCAGGTATGCATGAAAAACCATCCCATGCACAACCACAGGTAGTCACTTCAGAACATCTTGAATCTTCATAAAAAGTTATTCCACAGCCAACCCCGGGATTGCTTGCAACACCTGTATCACACAAATCGTCTTCACATGAAGTCTGGTCAGTATAATGATCACATAATGAAATACCTAAACATGCCAATTCCCCGCTTTGATAAACTTCTAATAAAGGGGCACTGCTCTGAATTTGACCGCTAATATCCGCAAAATCGGCAATAAAATAGTATTCAGGAGGGTTTCCGTCCTCTCCTATTCCTGTGTCATCATGATATTCCGCAATCCATGAAACAGAAACAACATTATTATTAATTAATCCATTTGATGGATTTATATTAACATTATCATCTCCGACACTATCATCTTCCATAACTGTAAATTCAACTGCCTCACCATTATCACAATTTGCTGTCTGAACATTTAAATAAACACTATCACCATCTTCAACGCATTTTTCTCCGCCACCAGCACCCTGACAATTACTTGTTCCTGACCAAGTTGCAGATGAAAAAACACATTCAGGAGGGGCAGTGCATGTTCCCTGAGTATACTGGCAATTACTGCATCCTAAATTTCCTGTCCAACCTGTTCCATACTCACTTTCACATGTTCCGGAACCCATATCAGGAACATCACATTCTTCACCATAAGCAGTATCTACATTGCCATTTCCACAATAATTAGTACAGGTGCTAACCACACCTGAATTACAAGTACAAGAATATCCAATTTCTTCCTGACAGGAAGAAGAACATCCATCTCCACTTGAAGTACCTCCATCATCACAAGTTTCACTTCCTACACAACTGCTATCACCACAAGAACCAAAATTTTCAGTTACATGCAATTCATAACTGCTGCTTGTACTGCTTTGAATTGAAAGACTTAAAGCAGGAATTTCAGCAATAAAGTAATATTCAGGAGTTTCTTCACCATCACCATAACCAGGCCATTCAGCCTGCCAATAAGGAGTTTGACTTCCAATAATAACAGAACCAGGATTTATCTGAACAGGATCATCTCCTACAGTATCATCTTCCCATACTTCAAAAGTCATTGTCTGCCCTGCACAATTTGATGCTCCGACATTTAAAGAAACCCATGCACCATCAACAGCATTTGTAGTGCTCCATGATGCTGAATTCAAAGTACATGGTGCAACACAACTTCCAGATTGGCAAGTTAAAGGAGGAGTGCAAGGACAATCATCCGGACAGCTTGAACAAGTCTCGCCAGAATCACAATATCCATTTCCGCAACTTGAAGGAATTACAACAGATAATCTCGCACTTCCACTATTTACATTAATTCCTGAATCCTGAGTTATATAAGAATAAATATAATATTCCGGGTCTACTTCCCCGTTCCTGTCAGGAGCTTCAGCAATCCATGAACGTGTTGTTGAACTACCTGAAATAGTTACAGGAGAAGGATTTGTATAAGCGATTTCATCTCCGCTGCCTGAATCATAATCATAAATTTGAAAAGCAAGCTGTAATCCATTGCATTGCCCGTTATTATTAACTGTAAAAGAAACAGAAGTTCCTGCATTAACAGGACCTGTAGTGCTCCATGATGCTGAAGTCAAATCACATAAACGAGTACAAGTGCTTCCACTAGATGTACAAGTACAACTCCAACCAGATTCAATATTACAATAAGCATCACATCCATCTCCTCCTGAATCACCATCATCACATTCTTCATCTCCTTCACAATTACTATTTCCACACACATAATTTCCACAGGAACTTGTTATCCATGTGCATGTTCCAGTATGACATGTTTCAGTTCCATAATCATATCCATCTAATGTGCATGAACGTGTTTGCCCTACTTCACAATCCTCCCCAGTTTCTACAACACCATTTCCACACTCCTCTGAAGGCTCTTCAGTATAAGTACAGGAAACAGAAGTGCCATGAACACCATATGCACCAATATGAGCATTAGTAGATGAAGTTAAAGAAACCATTGCAACAGGACCTCCAGAGCAAGTTAATTTATTATTTCCCTGTGGAGCATAACAAATATTTGTTCCATAACCAGATTGAGTACGTAACTGAGCATGGGCATTTGAAGTTGAAGCAAGTTTTAATATTAAAGAAGAAGAACCATCATAATTAGTACAATCCCCAACAACACCTGGAAAATCACAGCACAGAGAATATGGATAACTGCTTCCAGAAGCAGTTGAAGCGTGGGCATTTGAAGTTCCTGAAAGTTTCATAATTGGACCATAAGGATAAGAACCTCCGCAACTTCCTGAAACAACAGCACATTGTGCAGCACTAACAGAACTTAATAAAAATATACCCATAACAAAAAAGAAACCAATTACGCCAAACACACCTTTTTTAACCATAATAAATTATACAATGAATTGGGTTTTATAAATGTTTTTCTAACCCATTACATTCAAACACAAACCCATTTTTAATAAAATAAAGATTAAAATTATTTCTAATAAGAATAGGACTCATATTATCAATTATCTTTTGTCTGTAAATTTCCCCAAACTTGTTCCAACTTAAAAACTCATTAACTTTAAAAGAAGGGTTATAAACAAAATCATAAACTGAATTAAAAAATTCATTCCATTTAATTTCAAAATAATTTAATAAATCTTTATTTGATTTTCTTTTTTTAAAAAACAAATTCTTTAATTTTTCATAAAACTTCATCTTAATCTTCCCTCTCAAAAGAAATAATCATTGCTCTTGAAATCGGTCTTCCTAACCAATTCCTCCTCATTACAACTTCAGGTTCAACAACAATTCTTCTAAGCCCCCTTACATCATCTGAATTAAGATTATTTACATAAGTATTAACAATACTCTGTCCGATTTCTGAGAGTTTGCTATAATGTCTCCTCACAGATTCAGCTTCTAGCAATTTTAAAGCAGATCTATAATCAGTCTTTGCAATTATTGTTTCAGGAGTCTCCTGTATAATTGGAAGATTATTAAACGAATTCCAATAAGGAAGTAACCTTCTATCTACCAAAGAATTATACACTTCCGGATAATTCATTCTACTTTAACCTCCAGAGATTTATTTCCTGTTGGAAACCCTAAAAAAGTTTTATCTTTTTCTAAAATCTCAATCCTGCTTATATGAGAATATTCTTTTCTTGGAAGATTTGAAAAATATTCTTCCACCATAATCCTGCCATTTTCCAAACTTGACTCATATCCTCTTCTTTCATTTTCCCTTTTCATAAATTTTGCAAGATTTTTTGAAAAATTGCTATCTATTGCAGGAGGCGAACTATAAAAAGTAGAAGGAACTTCATTTTCATTATCCTTTTTATAATCAGAATTTTCTCCAGAAGAAAGAACTCTGCCAGCATAAGCATCCCAACTCCCTTCTTTTGTAGTTAATCTAAGTACTTGACCAGTAAAAATAGCACCTGCACCAATTAATCCAAGAGGTCCAGTAAAAGGAATAGAAGCAAGACAACCCAACCAACCCAAAGTTAAACCTTTTTGGAGTCTAACTTCTTTAGTTTTATCCATAAAAAATTAAGAAATCCAATATATTTAAAGATTATTATACTTTAATTTTAAACTATTTTTTCAGGATTTTTCCACTATACAAACTTCCGTCTTCTTTTTCTAAAACATATGGATAAATTCCTGGTTTAAAATCTGAAACATCACATTCTGTTTGTTCATTTCCATCATTATCATTTAATTCTTTAAGTTTCTGTCCAACAATATTATATACTTTCAGATTAACATTTTCACAAGTTGCATTTGGAAATTTAAAATAAGAAACATCTGAAACAGGATTTGGGAAATTTATTACTTTATTTTCTCCAACAACTTTTTTCTCCAAAGAATTTGGTTTATCAACTGTAAAATTAATAGTATCTGAATCTGCATGGT
>CAZWUT010000004.1:0-14530 GCA_964636765.1 Candidatus Woesearchaeota archaeon
CACAAGGACAAGATATTACTTTCAAATCTGGAAAAAGATACTTAATTTCTTTTCCAGTTATCTTTTCTAATTCTTCAAAAAATCCCAACAAATAAGTAGCACTGGATGAAGCAATCATAGAAATGTTCTCTTTTAATGCTTTTTTTGCAATATATCTCAATCTTTCATTATCAGGGATTTTATCTAATTCTTTAGGATTATACAAAACTCTACCACTAAATAATTTAGGTATCTTTGAAGCCATCATTCCAGATATTGAACCAACTACTATCCCATTAGGGCTTTTCCAATTGCAATAATGTCCTGTTAAAACTAACATTTTACCTTTAATTATAGAAAGATTATTTGATATCAACTTAACAAAAAAAGAGTTCATCTTATTTTTGTAAAGATTTAAAGAAGTTTTAGTATGTGGAATAAGTTTAGGTTTGCCAGTTGTCCCACTAGTCATACCCCAAAAGATAATTGGCTCTCTTGAAAAGATGTTTTTCTCTCCATTATAAGCTCTATCTATAAAATATTCCAATTCTTGATAAGTAACAAGAGGGACTTTATTTTTGAATTCTTGTAAAGTAGAAGATTTGTTAATACCCAAACTAAGAAGATATTTTGAGTTTAAACAATTTTTCATTATTGAATTAAAAGCCTTTGTTTCTTCTTTCATAGTATAAAGATAAATAAGTAGAAGTTTATATTTTTTTATATTAGATATCCTAATTCTTCAACGCCCCACTTCTCCAAAACACCACTTTTATCGTCGATAAAATAAACACCCCGACCCATCTCCGAAGTTTAGGTTAAGAAAAGTTACAAAACTAATATGAATTAGTTACCTCAACTGGACTTTTATCAAAATTAATAATGTTAGAATTTTTACCCAATAAGTTAATTAGTTGTTCATCATGTGTTGCAATAAATTTCTGACCTTTCAAAGTTTTTATTTCCTCTCCTACTTTCAGAGAATTTTCTTTAGAAAGAGATCTTGTTGGTTCGTCCAAAAGAAAAAGAGGATTGTTATAACTTCTTCCAATCAAATTTCCAAAAGACATCAAAACCTTCTCTCCTTCATTTTTTCCTTTATACTCTGGAATATCTTCCCAATCTCTCCAAGACTCTCTTTTAATTTTTCCTGCCATTGCAAAATCCATATGGCTTACAATATCAAAACCCTTGCCTTTAAACAAAATTTCATAATTTTGGAAAAGAGTTTGAGGATAATTTGTGTTGATTATATTTATGCCTGATTCAATAATGTAAGCCATTCTATTCAATATTTCAATTTTTGATTTCCCAAATTTATTTTCAAGATTGGATAAAACAGTGCCTATATTTACATTTCCAGCATTTGAAATATTACGCGAAATTCTCTTAATAAGTAAGTTTTCGTTTTTTGATTGGTATCTCTTAAAAGATTTTTCATCAAAAACAGGCAAATTAAAGAAATGTTCGAAATTATGAAAATCAAAATTACCTTTTAGATCATTAAACAAAGGCAACTTGTCCTCACTCCTAAAAGTTCTTTGCGAAAAAGGATTATATTTCCTTTTCGCACTTTGTTCCAATCCCTTAAGAAAAGTGCTTTTTCCAGTTCCATTATTTCCAACAACTAAATAAATTTCTTTGCCAAGACTTAATTCATGATTTATTGGAAATTTATTTTTATCAAGTTCATAATACTTTTCATTTTCAGAAAGATAAGTGTCATCGATTACCTTTAAATTATTAATCATAAAAATAAAAATCCTTTTACCCTATTTAAAGATTTATTCAGTTTGATATAACTTTTAGAATCTTCAACTGTAAGTTAAACGCCCCAACCGATATATTATGCTGAGGTTAAGAATTGTTACAAAATAGAAAAAGAGCTATAAATATTTTCATTTTTCTTATCAATAATAGAAACCTTATTGAAAACAAGAGGTTTACATAATTCAAGGAAACTCAGTCTTTCTCTTATTAAATCCAAATCAGATAAATCTTCAATTTTGCCAATTGATGAATGAGGATTATAGAACTCAAAACAAAAAGGATTATTAAATTGGGATAAAAGCTCGTCTTGCCTTTCATTCAAATCTCCAATTTGGTTATAGAACGGTTTTATATTTTCTATATATTTCTGAGAAATATTCATAGTCGTTTCATGTAATCTTTGGAGTTTTTCAGAATTCTGGATGTTCAATACTACATATTTATTATCAAATACAGAGTATCCTGTAGAAAAAGTTTTTATCTCTTTCAAACCAGAAGTTTCTTTTTTAAGGTTATTAATCAAATTATCAATATTATTTGTAAAAAAAGTTTCTTTTAAAGTAACATAAGGAGGAGTCTTAGAAGGAATGATTAAATCACCTAAAGATTTTCTTAACCTATAGTTTAAATGTGACAAATCATCATTCATCAAAACGATACAATATTTTTTGGGATTATCTTCGGTCATAAAATGAACAAATTATATGCTATTTAAAAGAATTTATATTCCAAAAAATATTGTAACTTTCTTTAACTCTAAGATAAACGCCCCAACCGGGAGTCGAACCCGGGTCGCATCCGCGACAGGGATGAGTCATAGCCGTTAGACCATTGAGGCGTATTCCGTTATTTAATAGAAATAAATAACTAAGACTTGATGTAATATTTTATTTTTAAACCTTATCTTTTAAGGAATTTTCAATTAGTTTTTCATATTCTATTCTGTCAACTACCTTATATTTGCTGTTAAATTTTCTTTGTTTTATAATCATAATCATCCCCTCTATAAACAAGCCACATCCAGCAAGAAACCAAAACCAGTCAGAATCAATATAAACAAACCCCATAAGTTTCAGCAAAGTTGCTCCCATCATAACCAATCCTGCCAATACAAAAAGTTCCTGTCCGGAATAAGCTGTTTCAAAACGGATAATCTTTGCAATCTTTTTAGCAACCATAAATGAAATAAAATCCTATAATATTTAAATTTATTTGAAGAAGCTCAATCTCATAAAGAACTGCTTACATTATAAGGAACAAAAAGATGATAAAAAACATAATCTCTCCTAAACTTATCTTCCATATTTTTTCCAAATTCCTCATTTTTTTTATAAGCTTCATCAACTAAAGAATTCATTTTCCTAATAACAGCAACTACTTTACGGATTTCAAGAACAGCTTCATCATGTTTTTTCATAAAATAAATAAAGACCTTATTTATTTAAATTTAATTGTGGTAGAATTATTCAGATTTCTTTATAACTTTTTTACCATTCATATAACCCTGAAGAACTTTTGGAATTTTAATATTTCCATTTTTATCCTGATTATTTTCCAGAATTGCAACCAAAGCTCTTGAAGTAGCAATGGCTGTATTATTCAAAGTATGTGGAACTAATCTTACACCTTTTTCAATAGTTGAAATGCCTAATTTTCTTGCCTGTGCATCTGTCAGATTACTGCAAGAACCAACTTCAAAATAATCTTTTTTTCTCGGAGAATAAACTTCAACATCAATCTGCTCTTTTTTCAAATCACCTAAATCACCTGAACAAATTCTTAAAACTCTTACAGGAAGTTCCAAATCCTTAAAAATTTCAATTGAGATATTTTTCATTTCTTTAAAAAACTTATCTGATTCTTCTGGTTTGCAAATAACAACCATTTCAACTTTATTAAACTGGTGTGTTCTAAAAAGACCTTTTTCATCAACTCCATGGCTTCCAATTTCTTTACGGAAACACATTGAATAAGAAGTATGCTTTATTGGCAAAGCATTAAAATCAATTTCCTTATCAATAAATCTTCCAATTAAGGAATGTTCTGAAGTTCCTATCAAAGATAAATTGTCATTGGCAATCCTGTAAATCATGACTTCCTGATCATTTAAATCTGTAACTCTGTTAATTACTTCATTCCTTAACATTAAAGGAGTCTCAACATACAAAAATCCTTTTTTAACCATTTTATCTATACTAAACTGAATTAAAGCTTGGTTTAACAAAGCCAAATCTCCTTCAAGATAATAAAAACCTGTTCCTGCAACTCTTGAAGAAAAATCAAAATCTCCTAAACCTAATTCTTCAATTATCTCAACATGACTCTTTACAGGAAAATCAAATTTCCCTGGTTTTCCAATTACTTTTTCAACAACATTATCTTTATCACTCCTGCCTAAAGGAACTCTCTCAGAAATAAAATTTGGTATCTCAGAAAACAATTTATCACGCTCATCTTTTATTTTAGTCTGTTTTTCCTGGATTTTTTCTATTTTTTCTGGAATTTCCTTAGCTTCCTTCATTAATTTTTTTGCTTCTGGTTCTTTTTTTGCTTTCTTAGCCTCACTAATGCTCTTGGAAATTTTATTCCTTTCACTCCTTAAATTATCCTCATCAAACTTAAGTTTTCTCCACTTTCCATCAAGTTTTAAAATTTCATCAACAATCTTCAGTTTTTCATCCTGAAATTTCTTTTTAATATTCTTTTTTACAAACCCAGGATTCTCCCTGAGAAATCTTATATCTATCATAAAGATATTTAGAAAAGATTATATTTAAAGGTTATTAAACAAACCTTTAAAAAATAAAACTTCTTAGATAAATCATGGCAGAGGTGTTGGGTTTTGGTGGGACATTGGTTTTTATATATCAGACTTTTTTACAATTCCTTCCTCCATGGCTTCAGACTTTTGTTAATCTTTTTTTGTTGGTTCTTGTAGTAACCCTTTATTCAATATTTATCTGGAAATTTTACAGATTTGTTGCAAAAAAGAATTTGATTGACCTTAATCTTAAGAAATTCAACAGAATGGAAAAACCTTTTGCAACAAAAATTCTTGCAGGAGTTTTTTATTTTATAGAATACATAATTGTTTTGCCGTTTATGATTTTCTTTTGGTTTGCAATTTTCACAACATTTCTTCTTTTATTAACAGAAGGCTTAGAAGTCCAGACAATTTTAATTATCTCAGCAGTAATAGTCGGAGCAATAAGAATGACTTCCTATTACAAAGAGGATTTATCAAAAGACCTTTCAAAACTTCTTCCTCTGACTCTTTTGGGATTATCAATGACTAAACCTGGTTTCTTTAATTTTGAAAGAATCCTTGGAAATTTCACAGAAGTTCCAAATTTCCTTGGAGAAATAATTATTTATTTATTGTTCATAATTGTATTAGAACTTATACTAAGAGTATTTGAAATAATCTTTTCTATTTTTGAAGTAGAACCTCTGGAAATACAGGAAGATGCTTCTCCAAGCGGAAAAGAACTTGATGCAGAAGATTTGGAGAATTAAGCAACCTTAAATTTTGGACAAATACTTTTCCAAGTCTTTATAATCCTTACCTCTATCCAAAAAACATGCAAGAATTATTTTAGGAGAAATAACAACATAAATCAATCTTTTTTCTTTTCCTTGAATATTAAGTCTTACCCTAAAAACTCTTGAAAACGTTTTAGTATGGATTCTCTTATTTCTGTAAGGATTTTCTTTTATTAACTGAATCTTATCATAAACAATTCTTTTTGATTTATCATCCAACTTATCAAACTGATTTTTAAAAGTTCTGGAGGATTTTATATAATAAGTCATTTTAAAGAATTAAACAATTCCTCTTCTGATATCAGGTCTTTATTTTTAATAACCTTCTCAATAAAATTATCTATTAATTCAATCTCCTTTTCACTAAAACCCTCATCAAATTCATTCTTCTCAAAAATTTTCTCCCTCATACTATCAGTAATTAATTCCTGAACATTTCTAAAACCAAAATTTTCTGCATAACTATTTGCTGCCTTAAGAAGATTCACAGGTAATTTAAGATTAATTTGTTTGGTTTCCATGATATCTATAGATATCTATAGATATTTAAATGTTTCTATTTAATTTCTAAACCCGCCACAAGAATTCCTTTCCCAGGCAATATAATGCAAAAAAATCAAAAAAAATATTCAAAATTTTTAAATCTTGCAGATAAATCAGTAAAAAAGATCTTCTCAACACAAACATAAAATATTACAAACCATTAATAAATGTTTTTTCAGTTCTTTTCAACTCTTGGATGCTCGTGTCCTTGTTCAGCAATTTCCTTTAACATCTTAATATGTTTTTCACTTTCATCCTTATACCTATCATCTGAAGTCTTCAAATCTCTAATCATCTTTGAAACATACTCCCCCCCAAGGAAATGGGGAGTTAAAACATAATTAGCACCTTTCTTATACAACCCAAGAGCATCATCAATTGTATGTGCCCTGACAATAATTATTGCTTTAGGATTAACAGTTCTAACTTCTTCGATTAATAAATAATTTGTTTCAAAATCTGGAACAGTTGAAACTGCCATCTTTATTTTATCTAAAGGAAGTTCTCTCAAAAATTCAGGATCGCCTACATCCCCATAAATACATGGCATTCTGAATTTCCTCAAATTTGAAATTGTATCAGGATTAAAATCCACCACAAGATATCTTTGCTTAATTTTTTTCAAAGCATTTAAAATTCCAAAACCAATCCTATTATAACCAAACAAAACAGCATCATAATATTTTTTCACACTCTTTTCTTTCTTAATGTTTTTCTTTTCAAAAATAGAAAGCCAACTGGATATTTTTTGATAAAAGTTAGGAGAATACAAAATCATATATGTTGATAATAAAATTGTAATTACCAAAGTCAAAATAATTGTATGGAAAATTTCAGAACTAACATGCCCAAGTGAAACCCCCACAACCATAATAATTAAAGAAAACTCTGAAATTTGTGCAAGAGTTGTTCCAACTAAGAAATTAGTTCTTTTGGTATAACCAAAAAACCTCATCAAAAACATCAAAATTATTGGTTTCAAGATCAATGCAATTGCAGATAAAATCAAAGCATTCAAAATAATTGAACCAATATTCATAACATCAACATTAAATCCTAAAATTATAAAGAAAATTATCAAAAAGAAATCCCTTAAAGGCCTGATTTTTGAACTGATTTCTGTGCTATAAGGAGAAACTGATAAAATTACCCCTGCAATTAAAGCTCCAATTTCAATTGAAAACCCAAACGAACTAAAAAGAGCTGCAATTAAAAAGCACCAGCAAATAGAAAATAAAAACAATAATTCCTGATTTTTAGCAATATTTTTTGTTAATTTTGGCAGTATAAAAAATCCAACTAAAAATAAAACAATTACTAAAGATAAACCCCCAATTAATCCTTTAAGCCCAAAATTTCCAAAAGCTAAACTCTCTGCAGTTGAAGAAATAAACATCAAAACCCCAATTGCAACTAAATCCTGTATAATCAAAATCCCTATGGATATTTTTCCATAAAGCGAGTCTAACTGTTGTTTATCTGAGAGAAGTTTCATAATAATAATCGTGCTGCTGAATGCCAGAGCAATGCCCACATAAACAGAAGCAAGAACACTAAAATTAAGAAGTTTTAGAGCAATTATAAAAGTCAGACCAAAAGTCAAGATAATCTGCCCAAGACCTATAAATAATGAAGAAGTTCCAACTTCTTTTATAACCTTAGGATTTAAATGCAATCCTACAATAAACAAAAGAAACGCAATTCCAAGTTTAGAAAAACTATCAATAACCTCTGTAGAAGCCCCAAATTTAACAATAAATGGACTAATAATAACTCCAGCAATAATATAACCAATAATTATAGGTTGATTAAAACTTTTAACTATATATGAAACTATAAATGCTGTAAACAATATTATTGCCAGTTGTATAAATATTTCCTCCATATTAACCTCTTCCCAAATAAAATAGAAAAAAGGTATATAAAAATGTTAAGGTTAATAAAAAACCAAAATGCCCCAAAAAAAGAAGTTAAAAATTAAAAAATATTCCATAAAAATTCTCTCTTTTACCTGCCTTGGTCACTAAAAAATCTTTATCAACTTTTTTTAATTGCATCCTGTAATTGCCTGTTCTAATTCTAAATTCATCGTCTTTATTTTTTAATTTAATAATATCAACTGGCTGATTGCTTTGAAATTTATCTAACACATAAATAATATTTTGTTTTATTCTTGTATTTAAATTTTTTAATTGTTTCTTTGAACCACCAGTAAATCCTATCTCAACCATCAGAAACCAAGTTCCTTTTTAACTTCTTCAAGAGTTATAAATTCTCCTCTTTCATATTCTTTTATGGATTCTTCTATGTCCTTTTTTGCTTCTTCAGATAATTCTAAATGGGGTTCAATAAAATCCCAAATAACGTCTTCATAACTATCTCCAGCTTCTTTAAACTTCTTTAAAGCATTTAATAAACTTACACTAATTCTAATAGATGTTTGTTCCGACATATATTATGCATGCATAATGTATATATAAATTTTTTGGTTACTTTTCGAACTTTTCTTTGAGATATTGAACAAAATATTCTCCATAATTCTCCTGCAATTCAATATCTTTCCAATCATCTGGCTTAATAATATTTCTACAATTTGGAGAACCACAATTACACTCAAAAGGTTCCAGAGTATTATGATATAACGCATAATCTGTAGTAAATTCTTCACCTTCATTTATATTTTTCATAGCAACCAAGACTATTTCCCCCTTAAAACCCACATTAGGATTGCAAGAATGATTTACCGCTCCTCCAACTTCAATTTCTTCTTTTGTTGAAGTACCAACCCAAAAATCATCACTAATTTGAACCCCAAAATCCCCAACTTTTTCTCTATATTCATCAATATCAAAAATTGGAATAACTATTCCTGCAATTATCCCAACAATCTCTCCTTTCGGAATATCTTTTTTAGCAAAAAGACCCCTACCATGAATTCTTGATTTTCTGTATTCTGCTTTTGGAGTAATCCATCTATGAGGCCATTTCTTATGCAAATCTTCCATATAAAAAAATAAAGATTTTGGGTATAAAAAGCTTTTTAAACTATTCTTATGATTTATTGATACAATGGCCAAGGTTAGAATTAAACTAAACAGCACAGATATAGAAATGTTAAATAAAATTTGCAATTCTGTAAAGGATATTGCAAAAAAATCAGGTATAGCAATTAGCGGACCTGTTCCACTTCCTACAAAAAAACTTAAAGTCACAACACGAAAATCTCCTTGCGGAGACGGGACAGCAACATTTGATAGATACGAAATGCGTATTCATAAAAGATTAATTGATTTGCCTTCGAATGAAAAAGTTCTTCATCATATTATGAGAATGCAGATTCCAAAATCTGTTAACATAAAGATTGAGATGAAAGACTAAATATCAATCACAATAATTCTTAAAAACATTTATTTTTATTCTAAAACTAATGAAAAAGAATGAATACAAACTCTTAGAAGCATTTATACCTGAAAAAAATGTTTCATCAGTAATTTCTCAATTATTAAAAGGAGAAAAAATCAATGGCTATAACCTTCAATTCCCTCTAAAAGCCAAAGAGATTATAATAGAATCGCAAAAAGATTCATCTTATTCTGTATACTTTAAACCAGACTTTAAAACTGTAGAAAAAAGTTTATTAGAGAATATTTTACCAACAGTAAAAATCCCATATCAATTAAAAAACCCAGAAGAAGAATTTAATACTCTTGAAGAAATAATTAATAAAATAGAAAAAGACATAAAATTCGTGGATTTGGAAGAGAATGGAGAATTTGGAGCAATTATTCAGATATTAAAAAGAGGGAAAAAATATTACTTTAAATTTGAAGATAAAAAATAAATTAATTTAAAAACAACCCTTTATTTTTCAGTCAATGAAAAACAAAAAGAGAAACATAATCTTTATAACAGTCATAATTTTAATCTTAATTATAATCCTAGGAATTATTTTCCTGAATCCCAACAAACAAAATAAAATGACAAAAGTAAAACTTGAAACAACACAAGGAAATATTATAATTAATCTTTATTCAGATATGCCAATAACAGCAGGCAATTTTGAAAAACTCGTAAAACAGGGTTTTTACGACAATGTAATCTTTCACAGAGTAATTGATGGTTTTATGATTCAGGGTGGAGACCCAACAGGAACAGGAATGGGAGGACCAGGTTATACAATTGAAGATGAATTTACTCACGAACCTGCAAATAAAAATAACAGAGGAACAATTTCTATGGCAAATGCAGGTCCAAATACAGGAGGTTCACAATTTTTCATAAACCTTGTGGATAATAATTTTTTGGACACAAAACACCCGGCATTTGGGGTTGTTGTAGAAGGAATGGACATTGTTGACAAAATAGCAAAAGTTCCAAAAGACGCAAATGATAAACCTTTAGAGGATGTTGTGATTATTAAAGCTGGAATTCTTTAAACCAATCCTTTAACAAAACCTTCAATCTCATCAAAACTTTTCAATTTCATAAATTCATTTCTAATTTTTGGGGCATCATCAAAACCCCTTAAAAACTTTCCTCCAATGTATTTTATTTTTGCCATTTTCAGCAGATTATATTTTTTTGAAAGTTTCAGATAATCTAAATAAATCCTTAGATTATCCTTAAAATTAATTTTCTTGTATTTTCCTGTTTTTAAATAATCTAAAGTTTGTTTAAAAATTAAAGGATTTCCTATTGCCCCACGGGCAATCATTACACCATCACAAACTTTCAAAATCTCTTTAGCGTCTTCTGGTTTAAATACATCTCCATTCCCAATTAATGGAATTCCGATTTTTTCCTTCACTTTTGAAAACCATTTCCAGTCTGATTTAACACCTCTTCCCTGATTTGCAAGTCTTGGATGCAAAGTCAAAGCATCTGCCCCTGCTTTATCAATCTTCTTTGATAAATTCATAACATCATTTTTATTAAAACCCAATCTTATCTTTGCTGTAACAATTAAATCATTATCTTTTAATAAAGAAATTATCTTAGCTATTTTATCAGGGTCTTTCATTAAATAACTTCCAGAACCATGGTCAATAGTTAAATGTCCGGGACAACCGCAATTCAAATCAACTAAATCATAATCCCTAAGTTTAGGAATTATCTTTCCAAAATCTGAAATTTTTCTTCCTGTAATCTGAATTCCCAAAGGTTTATCCTTTGAATTAGTTAGAGTTTTTAATTTAATTGTTGTTTTATCAGAATGCATTAATGCCTCTGCCTGAATCATTTCAGTATATGCCATCCCACAACCATTTTTTCTGCATATTAATCTGTAAGCCAAATCTGTAACATCAACCATTGGGGCAAGAAACAAAGGATTTTCAAGTTTCAAATTACCTATTTTCAAAGTTTTTAATTTCACCATAAGAATACTATAAAAGACAGAATTAAAAAAGTTTTGACTTAAATCTATGGACAAAATAATATTTTCCTTCTGTCTTCTCTGGAATAGTCATCAAATCAGAAATACATTTTCCTGACAATTCTAATCCAATTATATTTGAAACAACTTTCTTCTCACCTGCTATTTTAATTATCTGTCCAGGATTCTCATTACTAAAATCATTTAATCCATTTACAATTGCTGTAATTGTATCCCCTTCTGAAACAATATCAGAAGATAATAATTTCTCCATTGCAGGATAATAACTTGTAGCCCCAGAAGCAGTTTCTTTATTAATATCATAAGTATGAAACCTCTGAGGATAAATTTCCATAGGGCAATCTTCTTTTTTCATCCCCCGGGGAGGAACAAATTCTGAATAAGTAAAAACATCAACACCTCCAAAAAAAGGATGCTCCTGAAAATATTTCCAATAAGGGCTTCCATTACAGGACATTGAACCTGACTGATCTCCCAAAATAATCTTCCCTCTGCAAACATTCAAAGCATTTCTTATAGGATTTTCATTAACTATAAATTCTACTTTCCTATCTTCTTTTTTTTCATCAGGATTTTTTGTTTTTTTACTATACATATTTCCATATGCAGAAATAAAGATATTAACATGTGAATGAATTCTCGTATAGATAAGATAATCTAAATAATTAGCAACAGATTCTGCACGTTTGTGACTTAAATTATAATTATACAAATCAGAAACTGATTTATCTTCTACATTTTTTAAAGGAACGCAATCTGCATAACCTTTAAGATTAAAACTAGAAATTTTATTTTCCTGTTTTAAATAAGAAATTATAACATTATCAAAATACTTTTTAATGTCAGAAGAGTCTCTTCCAGATAAATTATATTTATCAGTAGGAAAATAAATATTCATACTCATTCCTTCAAGAGAATTCCTTGCTTCATCTTCTAAAGGTTCAGAAAAATCAATTTCCTTTGCAGAAGTATAATTTTTAATTAGTTCTTTTGAAATTTCATGAAACTGCTCAGTTCTTCTGTTAACATTTAATTTTCTTAAATAATCACAATCAGGAAAAACATTCTGGGCAGTTGAATTTAGGGTTCCTAAAGAAAACAAACTTAATGCCCCAAAAAGAATTCCATAAAGAAAATTCTTTGTTTTTTCCATAAAATTCCATATTTATCTAATTTAAAAGAAAATCTAAACTTTAAAATATATTTTAAAAAACAACCAACAACTTTAAAAATGAACTTTATTTCTTAAAAAGTAAGATGGAAAAAGACATTGGAAAATTAAAAAAGAATGACCAATCAGATATTGTTATTAGAATTGATGATTTTGGCGGTCGAAAAGGCCTGACAATACGTGAATTCGTAACATCAGACAGATACACAGGTTTCACAAAATCAGGTGTTAGAATTTTAGCAGCTGACTTTCCAAAATTCAAAGAGATGGTTAATTCAATAACTGATGAGGATATGAAGGAAGTTGAACAGGAAGAACCTTCTGAATCAGAAGAATCAGAAGAAAAGACAAAACCCGACAAAGGACAGGAAACTTTGCCTGATTATTAAAATTCTTTAATATATATTTTATAAGATAAAAGTTTTTATAAATTCTTCATAGTCATAAAAAGATATGTCAGGAGATTATAGTAGACCTCCAAAACCTCCTAAAAAAATAAAACCCAACTAATTTTGACCCCCTTAAAAATTTATTTCCAAAACATTTAAATACTATAATGAATACCTATTCATAACTAAAAAAGCTGTTTTTACAGCAGGAGAAATTAAAATGCCGAATATGGATGGAAAAGGACCTCAAGGAAAAGGACCAAAAACTGGAAGACAAATGGGAAACTGCAAAGATGCAGAACCTCAATGTCCCAAAGGAAGATTTGGACGGAAAAGAAATTTTGGTAGAGGATTCCGAAACCAGCAAGAATAAACAAAAAAGGAATGAATCTCATGGACAAAGAAAAAATAAAAAAAGCCCTGCTGGGAGCAACAAAATCTTTTCAAAAAGCATTTCCAATTTTAGTTGGCGTAATCCTTTTAATTAGTCTTATTTCTGTAATAATTTCAAAAGAACAATTATCCTTAATCTTTAACAAAAATATTTACAGCAATACTTTTATTGCAGCAATTTTAGGGAGCATTTTTGCAGGAAATCCAATAAATAGTTATATTTTAGGCGGAGAATTTTTATCATTGGGTATAAGTCTCGTCGCTGTTACAGCTTTTCTTATTTCATGGGTTACAGTTGGAATCATCCAATTACCGGCAGAAATTCTCATGCTGGGGAAAAAATTTGCAATAACAAGAAACATTCTAAGTTTTATATTTGCAATAATAATAGCAATACTCATCACTTTAATCTTAAATTTGGTTAATTTAATATGAAAAAAACAGAAAAAAGCATGGCAGGATGGTATTTTTTAATAATTACTTTAATAATATATCTCACAGTTTTCTTTATAAACAAAAAGCTACTAATACAATCTTTAAGTAATTTTGGAAAAATTATTTTAAAAATAATTCCTATGCTTTTGATTGCATTTGCATTAATGGTTTTTATAAATTATTTCGTAACGCCAAAATTTTTAACTAAACACTTAACAAAAAAGAATAAAATAAAAAAATGGCTTATAGCAATTATTTCAGGAATAATTTCAACAGGACCGATTTATATGTGGTATCCAATGTTGAGTGATTTAAAAGATAAAGGGGTAAGCAAAGGATTAATAGCAACTTTTCTTTATGCAAGAGCTGTAAAACCTGCATTAATTCCTCTGATGATATTTTATTTTGGACTTGTTTATACAATAATTTTCACTTTGGCAATAATTCTTTTTTCTTTTATTCAGGGAATAATCATAAATAAAATGGAGGTAAAAAAATGAGAATTGCGATTGCATCTTCAGGAAAGGATGAAACTTCAAAAAGCAGCCCAATAGCAGGAAGAGCCCCTTATTTTTTAATTTACAAAGACAAAAAGTTAGATAAAACAATCAAAAACCCTTTTGCTATTGGCGGAGGTGGAGCAGGATTTGGGGTTGCAAAAATGTTGGAGAACGAAAAAGTTGATTTAGTTATTGCAGGACATTTTGGAGAAAAAATTATTTCAGCACTTGAAGAAAGAAATATAAAAAGACGGGAATTAACTGAAATAGAAATTAAAAAAACTATTGAAAAATTAAAAAAATAAAATGCCAAGACCATTCAAAAGAAGAAGAATTCATGGAAAAGTTAATTCAAATTATTTCAAACCAGCAGGAATTCCCAAATCAGAACTAGATGAAACTAAATTAGAAC
>CAZWUT010000005.1:0-13349 GCA_964636765.1 Candidatus Woesearchaeota archaeon
TTTTAGCTTTTGCTTTTTTACCTTGCTGTTCTGAATTATTTCCTTTTCAGAAAGCCCTGTGATTTTTGATAAATCCTCATAAGAAATATTATTCATTATTCTATATTTAACAATTGCTTCTGGAAAATCCATGATTGAATTTATTTCAATTGTTTTTACTTTACCTGAATGATTGAATTTATTTCAATTGTTTTTACTTTACCTGAAACTAAATCTTCATATTCATCAATACTTTGTTTATATTCTTCTGCTTGTCCAACAAAAATATTATATTGCATTTTCCCTTCTTCACTTTTATCTTTTTTCTTATCCCACTCAGGAATTGTTTTCTTAATCAAACTTTCATAAATCCCTTTTGCTTTAAGATATTGTTCTTCATTTTTGATTATTATTTTGTCCATTCTATTCTCTTACAATAGGGTTTTTTAAGCATTATTGTATTCAAAAATAACTTTAATTTAGAATTCTTCACATTCAAGGATATTTATCTTTTCTGAATAAATACCTTTAAGTTCCTTGCAAAGATAAGCTAATTCTTTTGAATCTTTGGTTTTATAAAATTTCTCTGGATTTTTTTCTAAAGAATCTAATTGATTTACTGTCTTTTTGAACTTATTAATTATTTTATTGATATTTCCTCTTGAAATATCTGAATATCCAAAAGCATTTACAATTTCTCCGAGATTTTCTACAAAATGGTATTCTCCTTCACTTGCTATAGAACCCAACCCATTTATTACTTCACCAAAAAAATTCCTTGCATCATTTACCCTAACTTTAAAGATTTGTTCAGAATCAATCTTTTGATTTTTTAAAATAGAATATATTGAATTAAAACTTAATTCATATCTAAGATTCTCTAAACTTTTCATAAAATTAATTATTCTTATTATTTTATAAACATTTATTTACTAGTTTAACTATATATTTTAATGGATAAAACACAGCTTATCCAATTATTAAGAAAAACAGGGTTTTCAGAAAAAATAATAAATGCTTTTGAAAAAGTCCCCCGTGAAAAATTTGTTCCTGAAAATGTAAAAGGAATGGCATATGAAAATATTGCCCTGCCTATTAATGAGTCCGCAACTATTTCACAGCCTTCCACAATTGCAATTGCACTTTCAATGCTAAGAATTAATGAAGGATACAAAGTTTTGGAGATTGGTTCAGGATGCGGTTATGTGCTTGCTTTAATTTCTGAGATTATTGGAGAGAGAGGAAAAGTTTTTGGTGTTGAGATTTTAAAAGAACTTGCAGATAAATCCCGAGAAAATTTAAAGAATTATAAAAATATAGAAATCTTTAATTTAAATGGTAAAGATGGTTTAAATGAAAAAACACCATTTAATAGGATTTTAATAAGTGCTGCTATTGAAGAAATCCCTGAAAAGATTCTTAATCAATTGGATGAAAACGGAAGAATTGTTGCTCCAATAGGGAGGGGATTTATGCAGACTCTTACTTCAATTAAAAGAGTAAAAAATGAATTTATTACTGAAAAAAAGATTCCTGGATTTGTTTTTGTTCCCTTTATTATTTGAATAAAAGACATTTAACTAAAATTACTTAGCATCAATTAATATTTCTTTTCCCAAAGTTTTTCCCTCAAGAGAGTTTTCTTTTGGAGAAGTTGTATCCTCATTTGCAGGACTTAATTTATATGCTTTACTATTTAAATATGAATTAATAATCTCATTTTCATACTGAAGTCTTTCATTTTTTCTTCTTTTTATCTGATATACCCTATTAGAATACTTTTGAATTTGTTTAATGGGATTTATCTCTCCTGTAATTGAAGCTGAGAAAGCATACAAAATGGTTCCGCCTATAAAAACTGCTCTTTTAGATATATCAAGAAAATTTGAAATTTTTCTAGCTCTTTCTTTTTTTGAGAATTCTATTTCTTCAGGAGTTCTTTCTTTGCTATATCCTTTTATTGGTGTTGGCATTTTATTTTTTAATTTTGCTCCTTTAATGCATATAATTCACTATTAAAATTATTTTCAAAATTTAAAAAATCTTCTTTATTGGATTTTTCATATACAAGTTTTCCTGATGCTTTTAATGAAGAATTATTCACTTCATTACAAATTCTTTTAACCCGACTTTCATTAAAGTGGCTTGTTATGGATATGGTTTTTCCTGTATCTTTTCTGTAAAGTCTGTAATGTTCTGCCATTTTACTATGAATTATCACACTCTTATAAATTTAATAAAAAAAAGAAAAGGAAAGTTAAGAAAATAAAAAGAAAAAAATAAATTAATCCTAGTAATAACTTTCCCCGAATTCTTCTGCTTTCTTAGGTTTTCTTCCGATTAATACGATAAGTACAACCAAAAGTACTAAGAAAATTATTGCTAAAACAACTGTCAATACAACAATTGGGTTTGCAACAGCGTTTTTTTCAACACTTAAGTTAAGAGTAACTGTATCTACAAGTTTGTCTCCAGAAAGGACACTAACATCGAAGCTGTATACACCCTCTGAAGCAGCACTGGCAATTACAGTAACTGTCTTGCTTGATCCTGCTGGAACAGCAACAACAGCACTTTCAGCGTTTGAAGAAACTTCACTGTTTGATTCTGGAATAACTTTGTAAACTCTTAAACTATTTGTTGGGTTTACAAGTAACAAAGTATATTCAGCGTTTTCACCAACTGCGACACTTTGACTTGAACTTACTACAATAATGCTTTGTGACAAATCGTTTTCAATAACAATTTGCTTAGCAACAGTGCTTGTAACATCATCGTTTGTAACTTCAACTTCTAAAGTGTAGATTCCAGATTCTGCTTCATATGGAATATCTAAATAGATTCTTCCACTAACAGTATCTTCTGAATCACAGTCATCATCACAATATTCTAAAGGAACTAAATCACCGAAATATGATGTTTTTTGAACACCTAATTCAGCAATGCTTACAGTTACATACAAGTCATCTAAGTCATTATAACCCATGTTTTTCAAAACAAGGTCTACTGGGAAAGTTTCACCAGCATTAACTGACTGAGATGTACTTACAGATTTAACAACTGGGTTGTATGAAGGTCTTTGAACTCTAAGAGCAATACCATTGAATTCAGTCTTGTAGTCATTATCTTCTCCTTCACCAGAGATTTCAACATCTAAAGTCAAATCATCAGAAACTTCGTCTTTAAGTTCAAAAGGAACTTTAAGGCTCAAAGTTTTTTTGTATGTGTGATTTGCTTCAACATCGAAAGATTTTGACATAGCCTGCACATCAATTTTTTCGCCTTCAATTTCTACTTCAACTCTAACATCTGAAGCATCAACCAATGCAGTAAACTGAACCTTTACAGTAACTGTTTCACCTGCAACTACAGAGGGGTCATCGAGAACATTTATTCCGTCAACCTCAATTATTGCAGTATCTGTAATAGGAGCAGAACCACTAGTTGTTGGAGTGATTTCCACCATTGATGGACCACTCAAAGCACTAACTGTAGCAACTAAGAACATTGCGATTGCAATAGTACAGAAAGAAACTAAAAGTCTTTTTGTATTCATTTTTGCTACCATTTTTTCATTTAATTACAGAAAAAAACATTGTTTTTTCTTAATAATCAACACACTTTTTACTTTATAAACTTTACTCCTGTTGTAATTTAACAGTTACATCATAATTTACTGTTTGTCAGGACACTTAGTGAAAGATTGTAACTATATGTGAATAATGTTTGGTAAATAGTTTATTTAAGATAATCTTCTATATTAAAGAAATTATAATTTATTGTTGTAGTCTCTTTTTTTACCCTGTCAATTGGATTGTAATTTTCCTGAGTTTCTTTGTTTAAATAAGACATTTCTTTTTTATAAAAAAATATTTCTTCTGCAGTAAAAATTACTCCTGCTAATAAAATCATTCCTGCTGTCTCTAAATTTTCTTTTAATGATTTTTTCATAGAAGTTAATACCACTCAAAATATAAAAAATTATCTAAAAATAAAAAAGTTAGGAAAATTTCCTAACTAATTAAAAACTTAAAAGCTGAATATTTGGGCTTGTTGCAGCGAAATTGCTTCCAACAAGAACCTGACAACCTACTTCTTCTGCAGCTGAAATAACAGAGCTTGTAATAATTCCGTCAATAATCATAATTGCTGGTTTTTCACCTGTTCTTCTTAAAGCTCCGCCAATTCCTCTTGCAGAGATATCTCTTAATTTGTTAAGATTTCCGTCAAGTAAAATTGCTTTTCCAGAACCCTGATTTTCATTAAAAATTTCCTTAAGCTTTGATTTTTCTTCTTCACTTAATTCAATTTTTTCAGAAATAACAGCAGGTTTTTTCTCTTCAGAACTTTCAGGGAAAAATCTGGTTTTTCTTAAAAATTCTCTTAAAGGAATCCTTTTTCTTAGATTCATTAAAATTTCTTTTCCTGTAAGTTCTTCAACTTCTTTTCCGTCAGGTGCAACAGCAATATAATCAATTTCAGCATTATCTGTAACGTTTTGGATAATTAATTTTCCGCCCCTGTCTCCATCAACAAATAAAGTAACTTCTTTATTCTTGCATAGTTCTTTCACTTCTTCAGGAAGTTTTGTTCCATTCATTGCAATTGCATTATTAACTCCTGCACGAAGCATATTAACTACATCAGCACGACCTTCAACAACCACTATTTCTTTTCCGGAAATATTTCCGCATGGAAGTTTTTCTTTTCCATATTCCTGAATTCCGGAAGTTTTTGCAGAATCTTTGATTTCATTTGAGATTTCTCTGGAATCAGTAGAACCTTCAATTGAACTCATGAGTTTTTTAGCTCTTTCAAGGATATAATCTCTCTTGCTTCCACGAACATCTTCAATTCTCTCAATTTCAATCTGAGAATCACTTGGTCCGATTCTTTCAATTGTTTCAATTGCAGCTGCAATTAATGTTGTTTCAGATTGGTCAAGGGCAGTTGGAATTTTAATTCTTCCAATTGTTTTTTTTCCATTACGTTCCAATTCAACTTCAATTCGCCCTATTTTTCCTTCTTTTTGCAATTCACGCATTTCCAATTCAGCACCAAGAAGACCTTCTGTTTGCCCAAATAAAGCTCCGATTACATCTGGTTTTTCCAAAGCTCCTTCAGCTGTAAAATTAGCATGTATCATATATTTTATAGATACAGGACTTACCTTTGCCATTTTATCTTATTCATTCTCCGTTTAATTTATTAAAACCTTAGGGTTTTATTTCTTTTAGAAAAATATCCTATTCTTTTTTACAAAAAGTCTAACTTTTCTAACTTCTTGTTAGGATGATTATGATGTGATATCTAATAATAACTTAATATGATACTTTTCTAATATTTAATTTACAGAATTTAGGTATTTAAAGGTTTCTTATTATAATGGAATTTCAATAGTTGTTTTAACATTATACCTATTATTTATAAGGTTTTCAAGATGGATATTTCCTCCAAGAGATTTTAACATTTGACCTGCAATTAAATTTCCGTGTCTATTTTGATTCCAATCTACCCTATCTTTTGCAATCCTATTTAACCATTTATTTGACCAATTAAGAGATTCTCCTGGAATTTTTCTCCCATCATGATAAATCATCAATTTTTGTAAGCTTTTGTCTAATTTTGTTTGAAATAGCACTCTGTTTGGTTCAGCATCTGTATATTCCAAATCTAATTGCCCAATTGCTTTGAAAATATTTTGATACGCTTTATTCTCCGATTGAATTTCTAATTCATATATTTTTGGAAGATTTTTGTCAAAATCTCTTTCTATTTCTATTTTTCTCCTATATTCTCCATTATGTTTTGGAGTGTTCATTTTTATGTATTCTTCAACAATATCATTCAATGATTCCATGATTTTTTGGTAATAAAGAAGTATTTAAAGTTTTCTTTATGCGAAATGATTGCGTCGATGAGCATCCGAGTTTATTATTTTAAGAAACTCTCTCACTTCAACAGAGTTCTCAAAAACATGTGTTGCACCCAAAGAAAGATAAGCATTTTTTGAATAATTTTCTCCTCTTCCAATTTGTCCAAGAATTTCCATATAAACAGGCGTGTCATAATTAATTGAATTTTCTTTTCTAATAATGTCTGTTAATATTTTTCTACCAATGTATTCCTTATGATAAACTTGTTTTTGATTTTCAGTTTCATTTTCTTTAGTGCGTTCTTTCCAATTAAGATAATCTGGTCTAAGGAATATTAAATCAACTTTTATTTCAGAAAGATTTTTCTCTGCATCAAAATAATTATTTATTTTTTTAATTTCAAATTCTTCAAAATTTTCTAAGAAGCTAATAAAAGGTTCAGAATGATAAAGATTATCATTACTTGCAATAAAAACCAAATTCTTTTTCATAACAAAACCTCTCAGAAGTTATTTAAAAAGATTTATGTGATAAATTTCTTATTCCTCCCTATTCAGCAAGGTATATTCCTTAAATTTTCCCAGTTTTTCATACAAATCAAGGAGTTTTTTCTTTATCAGTTTCCTTTCTGCATCAGAAATTTTCATTTGAAGTAATTTTTCATATATTTTTGCAGCATGATTTCTCCTAAGATTATTTTCATTAATTTCTGCCTGTTGTTTGTAAAATTCTTTTATTGTAAAATAAATCTCTCCTCTTTCATATTCATTTGCTTCAGCCATTGCTTTTTTTACAGCATAATCTGCTTTATCAAAAAAACCGTCTTTTATATATGATTCAGCAGCAAGAATGAAATTTTTTGTTTTTTCAGAAAATGCAACAGAGATTACAGCAAGATTTTCAAACATTTTACCTGTATCATTAAACATCTTTTTATTCTCGTAAATCTTTGCTAATTTTAAATAAATAAATCTTTTTATCTGTATATCTGGTTTTTCATCCAGTAATTTTGTCAGATAGTCAATTTGGATAAAATCTCCTTTCCCATTCAGGATTTTTTCAATTTCCTGCTTTGACATCTCACGATTAAGCATGTGAAATAATAAATTAGTGGGTATTTAAGAATTATTGCGTTGTAATAATTTATTAAAAAATTGTAAATAATTTAAAATAATTCATTTAATTTTGTTTCAATTGTAGATTTTATTTTACCTTGAAACATCTTTGCTGCAAAAGGAAGTTTTCCATTAAGAATCAATCCATCATCATTTAATCCCACATCTCCAATTATATTAAATCCCTTAACTTTAAAACTAAATTTCATACTATCTTTTGAAGAATTCCATTCTTTAGTTGAATTAGAAATCATATCTGAATACTGGCTTTGCAATTCTTCTAATAAATTATCAATTTTATTGTAAGCTTCTTGTTTTCCGCAGGAATAATCATATTTTATTTCCATAATCTAAAAAGAATTATTCTGCTTTATAAAAATTATTGTTCTCTAGAATAATTTGGTATTCAAAATCCTTTAAAGAAATTATATAAAATTTCAAATAATTGTATAAAGAATATCATTTTAGGTTTTTAGAATTTATTTAAAAATAGGTAATTAAAGAAAATTTATTTTTTCTTTGTAATTTCAGTGCACATACCAGCAGCAACAGTTGCACCAGCGTCTCTTACTGCAAATCTTGCCATATAAGGATTATCTTTTTGGGTTTCCAAAGCAAGATTTCCCTGTGGTTTGATTCTTACTTTAGCAGAATCTCCGTTCTTTAAGAAATCAGGATTTTCTTTTATAACCTGCCCTGTTGCAGGATCAATCTGAGCAATTAATTCAACAAATTGGCATGGAACCTGAGCTGTGTGTATATGGAATACAGGAGTATATCCTTTAGCCAAAACAGTTGGATGATTAATCACAGCAATTGTAGCAATAAATTCTTCAACAATTGAAATTGGAGCACTGGCTTCACAGATTACATCTCCTCTTGCAATGTCTTTTTTACCTACTCCCCTGATATTAACACCCACATTCATTCCAGCAGGAGCTTCAGGGTAGTTTTCATGATGAGCCTCAATAGTTTTAACTTCACCGTCAATTCCGGTTCCTGTTCTTCCTGGAAGAACCTTAATTTTTTGTCCTACTTTCATAATTCCTGTTTCAATTTTTCCAACAGGAACAGTTCCAATACCTGTAATTTCATAAACATCCTGAACAGGCATTCTCATTGGCAAATTAGTTGGTAATTCAGGAGCAGGGAACAAATCAATTTGTTCTCTAAGTGTAGGTCCCTTATACCAGGACATATTTTCAGATTTTTTAATAATATTATCTCCCATTAATCCTGAACAGGCAATAAAAGTAGTTGCTTCAACATTGATTCCTACGCCTTTTAATAATTTTCCAACATCCTCCTTAACTTGGTTGTATTTTTCTTCTTTATATCCTACAGCATCCATCTTATTAATAGCAACTGAAAGATTTTTTACACCCATAGTTCTCAATAGCCATAAGTGCTCAGTTGTCTGAGGCTGAACCCCTGAAGGAGCAGCAATAACCAGGAAAGCAGCATCTGCCTGAGAAGCACCAGTAATCATGTTCTTGACAAAGTCTCTGTGACCAGGCGCATCAATAATTGTAATTTCATATTTTTCAGTAACTAATTTTTTATAAGATAAATCAATAGTAACTCCTCTTTCTCTTTCTTCTTTAATATTATCCATAATATAAGCAAATTCAAAACCCTGTTTACCGTGTTTAGCAGCTTCTTCTTTTAATTTTTTCATTTCCTGTTCAGAAACAGCTCCGCCGTCAAACATCATTCTCCCTACGCAAGTAGATTTACCTGCATCAACGTGTCCAACGAACACAATATTCATACTTGGTTTATTTTTAGCCATTTTATGTTTTTATTCAATTATTTTTGAATGATTATCTTAAAAAAAATTAGTTTATAAACTTTTTGTTTTGGAATTTTTAATGATTGCAATTTTTTTATTTAGCTATATAGTAAATATACACGATATTTTATATTTGGAAATTGTTTATATCTTTTTAAAGATTAATTTAATTATGGATATAGGAAAAATTGTTTCAAAACTAAAAAAACCCTTGCTGGTTTCTGCTTTGGCTCTTAATTTATTGGGAGGAATAAATGCCCAGGACAATTTAGAGTTAAAAATTGGAGGGGGGGCTAGTTTTGATTTTGGACTGGCATTTTATTCAAAAAAGCTTGAAGCCTATGATGGGTGGCAAAATAATTTTCCGGATTCAAGAGGAGAAATGGAATTAGATAAGACAAAATCAAATTTTAGTGCAGGAGTTGATTTGGCTATAGAACCGTATGTTTGCTTCAAGGGATTTGGAGTTGGTTTAGTTGGGGGGGTTTCATTAGATAATATTATTTACGGAAAAAATAGGATTTTTTCGAAAATAGACCTGAAAAATTGGAAATATGATTATGTTAGAATTCAGGAATTTTCAGGAAAACAAACAACACCTCTCTTTGCAGGTTTTCTATTAAAAATTCCAATAGCTGAAAATACATCTTTAAGATTTAAATCAACTTTGGAAAAGTGGAAATTTTGTGAAGAATATAGAAGAAGCAAAGATTTAAACAAATCAGGCAAATTAAAATGCACTTCTCCCCAAGATGAAACAGAGGAATATACAGAAGTTTTTAAAAAAATTTTGCGCAGATTTCCGCAGAACAATAATTTTGTTTTGGAAAAGAAAATCTTTATAATTTCACTTTCGAAATAATGGACAACGAGGAGCATGTAGGATGCTTATTTAATTATGAGACTAATTTTAAAAAAGTCCATAAAATCGGAATGGGTTTTAGTTGGGGTTTTTAATCAAATTGATAGACTCTTTTTTCTCTAAAGAATCCAAAAATCCCATCAATTTGTTTGTTCTCAGGGAAAAAGGAGAACAAATTTCACAAAGTTTCCCTGGAAGACATTTTCTTGAGTTTTTTCTTTTTTCTCCCTTCCAAAGTTCATCAAAACTCTCTTCTAATAAATCTCCATAATCTTCTGTTTCAGGATGAACAATGTGCCCACAAGGATAAACTTTTCCATTTGGACCAACACAAGTCCAAAACAAGTTTGTATAACATTTAAGACCCAAACCTTTAGTTCCAAATTCACATCCATCCTTTTCTTTTATTTCTTTTTCATTATGTATTGGAACAACTTTAAACAAACCATCTTCAAGAAGTTTAGCAATCCTCAAAGCTTCTGGGATTTCATTTAATATTTTGTTTGGGATTTTCCTGTCTGTCAAATCAATCCTATATCTGATTAAATCTAATCCAAATTTCTTAACTTTTTCTGCAGCATTTAAAATATCTTTATAATTTTTATTCGTAATAACATAACTGCTACAAATTTTTGTTTTGGGATTAATTTCTTTAATTCTCCTCATTCCTTCTAAGATATCCTCTATATGAACTCCCCTTCGTCTTGCACCAGGTTTTATATTCCAAAGAACTTCTGTTGTTCCTGCATCTAAACTAAGATAGACCATATCCAGTTTTGATAAAGAAGAAAGATATTTTTTATCAGATTTTCTTTCTCCAACAATAATCCCATTAGTAAATAATCTCATCTTTCTTTTATTATAAAATCTTTTAATAAAATAAGGGGTAAGGGGGTTCATTAAAGGCTCTCCTGTTGAACCACAAAACTTTATTTTAGGAGAACTAAGATTAGGATCTTTAAATTTCAAAATTTCATTAATTACCCTGTCTGCATTTTCTTTTATTTCTAATTTATCTTCGAGTCTTTTGAAAGTTTTTGCCCAGCAATGATCGCAATTTGCATTGCATTTTGCAGAAGGTTGAATTTCTATTTCATAAGGAATTGGATTTCCGCCATTTAAATAAGATAAAACTCTTTTTTTGTAATGTTTCATTAAAATTTTCTCATAATTAAAAGGAGATTCACCATTTTTTAGAAAATTATTGAACACCTTTTCAGAAGAATTTAATAAGGCATTCATTGTTAAAATAGAATGGATAAGAATGATTTATTAATTATCAATATTTTTCTTTATAAGAATATCTAAATAAGTGTATTTAGTGATATATATTTTAGCAATATTCACTATTGATAATTAATATAGATTAAAATAAAGATAGTCAATCATGGGAAATGCAATTCTTGAGAAAAAACTCAAAACAATTCAAAATAATTATAATATTAAGCATATGAAGGAAAAATTTGATTTAGTTAATGGAGAATTTTTAAGTGAAATGGAAAACATGGAAATGACTAAAGCAACAATAGAAAGATTCAAACAGGGAACAGAAATTATCAATTGCCCTTCATGCAATACCCCAAATATGTATAATATTTTATCTGGAAAAGGAGTTGAATATTATAAATGTGATAAGTGTGGAAAAGTTGATTATAAATGGAAGCTATCTTTTATTTTTTATTAAAAAATTAAGCTATTAAATTTGTGCAATTCATCAATTTGTTATATAAACCTTCTTCGGGAAAAATAAAGTTTTTATATCTACCAAGAATGGTAAGTGAATTTTTAGAAACCCTATATTTTCTATGGTCATTTCCAAATTCTATCACACCTCCTTTAACAACAATCTTTTCTAATGCGATATTATCATGACATGCTCCACATGCCTCTCTAATGTCTGGGCGATTTATTTTAAGAATCAAATTAATCTCATAAGGAATGTTCTCTGACTTTTTCATAAAATCTTTTTGTAAAAAACATATTTATTCTTTCTCACAAGATAATATATTCTTCACTGGGAAATTACAAAAATATATAAAAATATATTTTCACTATTGCAAATATTGGGCAAACATTTAAATATATTTACATCCCATAAATATATATGAAAAGAAAAGTAATTAAGCAGGGACACAACACTCTGACAATTACTCTGCCGTCAGACTGGGTAAAAAAACTTAATATTCAGGCTGGTGATGAATTGGATTTAAATGAAAATAATGGTTCTTTATTAATTAATGGAAAACAGCACAATGGAAATAAGAAAACAGTAATTGACATTTCAGGATTTAGTGTTCCAATGATTTGGCGTTTCTTCCAGTCAGCTTATCGTGAAGGTTATGACGAAATAAAAGTAATTTACAATCCAAAAGAAGCTACTGAAGGAGCTTATAATTTCTATACATCCCAGTTTGAATACAAAAGAATGGGAGAAAAATCCAATTATAAAAAATGCGGACTTGATATGATTGAAGAACTTGTAAATCGATTTATTGGAATGGAAATTATTGACCATGGAAAAAATTATTGCACTGTTCGCGAAATGGGTGAATTGACAAGCCGTGAATTTGATAATTCTCTCAGAAGAATTTTTTTATTAATCTCAGAATTGTTTGATAAAGTTTTGGAACTTATTGAAACAAATGAAGTTGGAGATATTCAAATTTGTAAAACACTTCATACAATGGATATTAATGTTGACAGATTTATAGATTATTGCTGCAGAATAAACAACAGAATAAATGACTCAAGTTTTCAAAAAAACAAACCAGTTATTTTCTCAACACTTTTTATTCTTGAACTCTTAGGTGATGAATTCAAATACATTGGAACACATCTTTCAAAAACAAAAAAATCTGTAAAAGAAATTTTGCCTTTTGCAAAAAGAGTCAAGGAACATTTTGAAATGTATTATCATCTGTTTTACAAATTTGACAGAGATGGTGCAATAAAATTCGGAGAAAACGATTTCCAGATTTACAATGACCATTTTAAATGGAAAAATTCTGAAGACCAGGAATTAAGAAGTGTTAGAAGACATTTCATGCAAATCAGTAAATTTATTTTTTGCTTAATGGAATTAAGAATTGAGATGGAATATTAAAATAATTTTTTTATCTTTTTTTCATATCTTGAATTTGGGCGGTTTTCATTTATCTCAATAAGGATTTTATAGTGGACATTTTTATAATTTACTTCAAAACAATATTTTCCCTCTCCTTGGTATTTAAGGGTAGTTTTAAAATTACGCTTATTTAATGCCTCGGAATTCAATGTATGCGCTTCTGCAATAAAATCCAAACTCCGAATCTTCCAGATTAACTCCAAACTTTCTTTTGAAAAGCCGTTGCAATTTGACATGAAAAATTTCAATAAATTTGAGTTTAAAAAAATTATTGATGTTGAGGATATAATTACAAAATTTAATAAATCGCTATTTCTTTTTTTGGGAATGAAAAAAGGAGAATATATAGAAAAAATTTATCTTAAAGGAAAAGAATTTAATTTACTAATAGAGCAATTAAAAAGATATTCTTTTGAAGATTATCTAAAATCAAATCATTATGAAATGTCTCTTCTATCAAAAGGAACTGACGAGAATGAATTAAGGAAAATTTACCCAAAATTTCATTTAATAAAATTAATAATGTTAAGAAAGAGAAATAGTGGCTATAACAATTATGATTTCCATTATGAACTTGAAAAAGGAAATTATGCTGTCTTTG
>CAZWUT010000006.1:0-7660 GCA_964636765.1 Candidatus Woesearchaeota archaeon
GGAAGTTGTTGAATGGACAATTAAAGTTGTTGATTGTCCTGTGGCAGATGGTTTAAATAAAGCTCCCCTGTAATTTTTATCAGGTCCAACATATTTTTCATCAATAATTGATTTTAGCTGAGCATTCAACATAACTGTAACACCAAGAGGTTCGGCAATATCATATTTCATTGTTCCCATAACTTTTGTAAAAAAATCTGATTTATTTCCTCTGTCAGGAACAAGACTTTCATAAGCCTGCAATCCATCAAAAACAATTAAAGCCAAATCAGGATACATTGATTTAAATTGTTTTGAACGGTTAATTATATATTCTAAACTTGCAGGTTTTCTTGACTCCAGATGAAATCCTGATTTTTCAATTTTCTCAAAGGCTTCATCAATTTTTTCTTTTTCTCTTTTTGTGAATCCCTGGGGGTTAAATTCAAATCTGCTATATTCAACTCCTGTTTCTTCTGCAACAAGACGATTTATCATTTCCTTAAATAAAACTTCATGGGAAAAATATGCAATATCATAACCCTGATTTACTACGTTTTTAGCAATACCAGTTGTATAAACTGTTTTACCCATTTTTCCTCTTGCTCCATTAATTATAAGTTTTCCAGGAAGGATTCCGTGTGTAACTCTATCTAATTTTTTAAAGCCAGTGGAGATTTTTGGATAACCTTTTCTGTTTTCCATTTCTTTTAATTCCTGTTTGATTTGAAAAACAGCAGAAGTTTTATCATAATGTTGTCTAAATCTAAAAGGCATTATTTCTGAAAGTTTAGCTGATTGATTTCTAATTTCTTCTGGAACAGAATCAATACCATTTTCTTCAAAGGCTAAATTTATAAGATTCTGGGCAAATGCAATTAATTCCCTTTTTCCGGAATGATGCTCTAATTCCCTGAGATAAGTATCAATTGTATTTATATCATCTGTAATCTCTTTGTTATTCGCAAGTTGTTCTATATAATGAACTCCTCCGACGTCATCCAGTTCATCAAGTCTCATTAAGTCAGATATTATTGTTTGTTTATTTACTCTTCTTGTGGAATTCATTAAAACATTGTGAACTTTTAAATTCTCTTCCTTATACCAAAATTTATTCACATAAGGTTGGGTAAAATTTCCTTCTTCCATAAGTTTGGGCAGATTTATGTAGGAACCTAATACAATCTCTTCAAGAGGCACATTTTGAGGAGGGATTTTTCCGATATCTAAATTGACAAACAATCTTGACTTTTTCTCCCTGTGTTTTTGCTTGGAAGTGTTCATTCCTCTCAAGTCTTTTAGAAGGTTTCTTGTTCCCCTCAAATCTTCTTTTAGTTTTTGATTTTTTCCTTTTTCAATCAAATAATCTGCTAATAATTCCAAATATTCAATCTCTTGTTGAGAAATTAAATCCCCTTTTCTAAAACCCTGCAAATAATCATCCAAATCCATTTCAGAAAAAACTTTAACCAAAGCAGGATTATCTTCCCAATTTCCAGAGGCGTTATCATTTTCACTCATTTTAATTACTCACCTCTCAAAGTTGGAGATTCTGCTGGTTTAAAAGAATTTATATCCTAAAATTAACTTAATTAATCCTTTTTACTAAATCCAGAGACTTCAAAGCCTTTTCCCTTGTATTTTCTAAAATATCACGGTGGATTTCAAGTTCTTCTTTGCTAAACCATTTTAATTCAGTTCCTTCATCTGATTTTTCCAGCATATTTCCGCCTTTTATTATTCCAACATAAGACAGATTAATATGGTGATGATTTGGATTAATTACATCCAAATGAATGTCTAAATTCTGAGAAAGATTTCTGACTTTAAGATTTCCCAAATCAATTAACTTAACATCATAACCTGATTCTTCTTTTGCTTCTCTGATTGCACATTCACAGGGAAGTTCATTTTCATTAATATGGCCTCCTAATGGAACAAATTTTCCAACTTTTTTATTCCATGTAAGAAGAACTTTTCCTTTATCAACAACATAAACAGTAGACAGAAACTCTCTTGTTATTTTATCTCTGTCTGTGCTTCCAAATCCTCCCTCTCCTCTTGAAGTTTCACTAAGCTCTTCTGAAATTTCAACTTCAGCTGTTTTAATTGGCTGAATTAATAATTGTGCAATTTTTTCTCCTTTTTTAATTTCATAAATTTCATCTGAAAAATTAATCAAAATAATCTTGTATTCTCCTCTGTAAGTATACTCAATAACCCCTCCCATTGATTTGATTCCTTTAGAAGCAACGCCTGATTTATCCCATATTAAGCTTACAAAACCTTCAGGAAGTTCAATTGATAAACCTGTTCCAACAACTTTTCTTTCAAATGGTCTCAAAATTACATCTTCAACAGAATGCAAATCCAATCCAGCATCACCTTCATGAGCATATTTCGGAATAACTGCATCAGGATGCAGTTTTTTTATTTTGATTTTCATTTAATATTCATCCACTTCTTCTTTAATTGCAACAACTTCGACACCTGCCATTTCAAAAATCTTTCTTGATTCCTGTGCAGCATGATATCTTTTTTCACAAATAACTTTTTTTATTCCTGAGTTAACAAGTATTTTTGCACAAACAGGGCATGGTTCAAGTTTGCAGTAAATTGTTGCCCCATAAATTGAAACCCCCTTTTTTGCAGCCTGGCAGACTGCATTTTGTTCTGCATGAATTGTTCTGATACAATGTTCTCTTTTAATTCCGTCAGCATGAATTGTTTCTTCAATTAAATGTCCTACATCATCACAATGAGGCTGACCGACAGCAGAACCAACATATCCTGTTGCAAGAATCTGCTTATTTTTCACAATAACACATCCTGTTCTTCCTCTGTCACAGGTTGCTCTTTTTGAAACTGCATGAACAATTTCCATAAAATATTCATCCCATGAAGGTCTGGAATATTCTTCTTCAGAAAAATCTTCTGTTTCATTTTCTTCAAAAGATTTATAGTTTCTTTCCTCAATTTCAACCAAGGTTTCAAAAATATCTTTTCTCAAATCTTCAATATCTCCGTTATTTTCAAATTTAAAATCAGCCATATCAATGCATTTTCTTAAATTTTGTTTTGTTGAATCATCTGAATTCATTTCTCTGCTTTCTTGGGACAAAAACTCACCATAAGAAACATTATCAGATTCACTTTTTCTTCTGGAAATTCTTTCATATCTTAAAAAAGCATCTGCATCAACAGAAAACAAATAAAAATTTTTCCTTGTTCTTAATTTCTCAATCTCTCCAACAACCCTTAAACTTTCTATAACTGAATCTCCTTTATTTTCTTTAGCTCTTTCATAAAGTTGTTCAATAATATAGCTTGGAGAATTTTTTTCACGCAAATCATTTGCAACTTCAACCATTGAATCTCTATTAACAGGCATTCTTCTTTTTTCAATTTCTTCAATCAAAAATTCCCTGACAGAATAATGTTTAAAACCTCTTTCCTTTAAAATTTCAACAATTGTTCCCTTGCCTGCCCCCATAGTTCCTGTTATTCCGATTATCATTTTTATAAAAGAAATATTTTGTTTTTAAGAATAGTTATGCTTAAAAGTATGTTTTGGAATTATCCACATTTTGAATTCCCGCACGAAGTACACATTAAACACCCTTCCTGATAAATTAAAGAACCTTTTGCATTACAACTATCGCATTTTTCACCCAGTGCTTCTTCTCCTTCTGCAAAGGGTTTCAATGACCTTGTAAAACCTCTTATCCAGGAATTTATACTTTCATTTTGAGATTTCATTTTATTGGCAGTTTTCAATATTTTGTTTATAGGCATTTCCTGTTGAAGAAGTCTTGAGAATAAAATAGCATAATTATGAAACTCTGGATTAAATGCATGGGATATTCCTGGCAAAGTCACATCATCATCATACTTATTTATATACTTGAAATCGTATCTTGTTTCTCCTTTTTTATCTTTTGTTTTTATTATAAATCCAGAATTTATATAAGAAGGAACATGAAAATCTTCAGGGTCGTCTTTTCCGGTAAATGTTTCATAAGGCTTTTTTCCAATAACTCCTGTGAATGCAACCCAGTCTTCCATTTTTCCATTTTCATTTTTAAATCTGAAAATTCTTGCTTTAACCTCTTCAGGTCTCTCATCAGGAAAAATCTTTTCCAAACCTCCTTTATCTTTTCCAGAACTTAAAATACCCTCTCTTGAGCCATCCCTATAAACAGTAACTCCTTTGCATCCGCTTTCCCAGGCAGTTTCATAAAGTTTACCAACTAATTCTTCTGAAACATCTGAAGGAAGATTAATTGTAACACTGATTGAATGATCAACCCATTTTTGAATTTCTCCCTGCATTTTCACTTTGCTAAGCCAATCCACATCATTGGAACTTGCATTGTAATAAGGAGATTTTTCAATTACTTTTTCTAATTCTTCATCATCATATTTTTTAACTTCTTCTGGATTATATCCATTAATTTCCAGCCAGTTTACAAATCCATGATGGAAAACATTAAATTCTTCCCACTCATCTCCCATTTCATCAGTATGTGCAATTTTACCGCTGTTTTTCTTTGTGTTTGAATCAACTTTTCTTCTTCTTTTATATGAAGGCAAATAGACAGGTTCAATTCCAGAAGTAGTCTGGGTCATAATGCTTGTTGTTCCTGTTGGAGCAATTGTTAAAAGGGCAATATTTCTTCTTCCATGTTCAACCATATCATTGTAAAGATTTTCATCTTCTTTTTTTAATCTCTGGATAAATGGATTATCTTTTTCCAGTTCTGCATTGTAAATCCCAAAAGGTTTTCTCCCTTCTTTAACCATTTCTACAGAATTTCTGTATGCTTCAAGAGCAAGTGTTTTATGAACATAAATTGAATGTTCTATTCCCTGTTCACTTCCATATCTTAAATCAAGTGCAGCAAGCATATCTCCTTCACCAGTCACCCCAAGACCTGTTCTACGCCCTTCTTCTGCCTTATATCTTATATTTTCCCAGAGTTTTTTTTCAACATATTTAACATCTTTTTCTTCAGGATCATTTCCTATTTTATCTAAAATAGCATCAATTTTCTCAATTTCCAAATCAATAATATCATCCATAATTCTCTGGGCAATGCCTGCATGCTTTTTAAATAACTTATGATTGAATTTTGTTTCTGTTGTAAAAGGATTATCAACATAACTGTATAAATTTAAAGCCAACAACCTGCATGAATCATAGGGACACAAAGGAATTTCCCCACATGGATTTGTTGAAACAGTTTTATACCCAAAATTTGTATAAACATCTGGAATTGCCTCTCTTTTCACAGTATCCCAAAACAAAACTCCTGGTTCTGCAGATTTCCAGGCGTTATGAATAATTTTATTCCAAAGCTTCTTTGGGTTAATTTCCTTTTTAACAAGGGGATTTTCAGAATTAATTGGCCATTGCTGAACATATTTATCATTGTTTATTACAGCCTTCATAAATTCATTATCAACCATTACAGAAATATTTGCACCTGTAATTTTTCCAGGAGTCATTTTTGCATCAATAAACTCTTCTGCATCAGGATGTTTTATCGAAAGGCTCAACATTAAAGCCCCTCTTCTTCCTTCCTGAGCAACTTCCCTTGTTGAATTTGAATATCTTTCCATAAATGGAACAATTCCTGTTGAAGTCATTGCACTGTTTAAAACAGGGCTTCCTCTTGGTCTTATATAAGATAAATCATGCCCTACTCCTCCTCTTCTTTTCATGAGCTGTACCTGTTCCTGATCAACTTTCATAATTGTTCCGTAAGAATCAGAAGCATCTTCATCATAACCTATAACAAAACAATTTGATAAAGAGGATACTTGAAAATTATTCCCTATTCCTGTCATTGGACCTCCTTGAGGAATTATGTATTTGAAATCTTTTAACAGTTTATAAATTTCATCTTCTTTCATTGGATTGGGATATTTGCTTTCAATTCTTGCAATTTCCCCTGCCAGTCTGTGATGCATTTCATCAGGATTTTTTTCATACAAATTTCCAAGATTATCTTTTAAAGCATATTTATTTATCCATGTGGTTGCTGCTAATTCATCACCCTTAAAATAATCTGTAGATGCTTTTCTGGCTTCTTCAAAAGAATAAACCTTATAACCTTCGTTTACAGAAATTCTTCCTGACCGCGACATTTTTTCAAGATTTGGTGCCATTTAAACTTCCCTAATAGCCTCCTTAAAATCCTTAATATCTTCAAAATCCCTGTAAACAGATGCAAATCTTATATAAGCAACTTTATCAATTTTTTTCATTTTTTTAGAAACTAAATCTCCAATCAATGAACTTTTAATCTCTTTTTTTCCTCTTTTCCTTATTTGTTCTTCAATTTCATTTATCATTTTATTTATTTTTTCATGTGAAACAGGACGTTTCTCAAAAGCTTTTTGAATTCCCGTTTCAAGTTTGTCCCTGTTAAATTTTTCTCTCCGTCCGTCTTTTTTTATCACATACAAATCACCTCTTTCAATTCTTTCATATGTTGTGAAACGCTTTTTGCATTTGCTGTTCAGGCATTCCCTTCTTCTTCTAATCCCAGAAGGTGAACTTCGTTTGTCTGTTACTTTTGATTTTGTATGCGAACAATATGGACAGTCCATCTTTTTATTTTAACATACAATATGTTGTATGTTTATAACCTCTTTATCACCACAGGTTGTATAAAACAAAATCTTAGTAAAATAAAAAGTATTTAAACTTTCGTAATCACTCCAAAAGAAAGATTTTATAAATTATTTTTCATTTCAAATATATATTTTAAGAACCATAAATCAATATAAACCAAAATAACCCCGATTAATTATGAATATAAAAGTAAAAAAACAAAACTCTGACGGAATTGTAAGGCTTGAAAGTTCTGGCGAAATAAAAGAAATTTTAATGTCTGAAGATTTCTTAAACCCAAAAGATGCAAAAGTTTCAATTTGTTTTAAAGGAAAAAATAGTTCTGGAATTTTTGAATTAAATGCAAAAGAAGCAGAATCAATTCAAAAAAATCTTAAAAGAAGACTTGCTCTTCTGAAAGGAACAAAAATTCTGAAATTTGATAAATAATTTTAAAAACATTTTTAAACTTTAAAACTCTTGAAAATCCAAGAGGTAAAAATGGAATATCTAAATAACCTTACAGACCAGTTAGGAGTTTCTTTATGGTTATTTATTGTAATATTAATCTGGTCAATAGTCTGGAAGCTTCTTGCATTATGGAAATCTGCTAAAAAGAATCATGTTGCCTGGTTTATAGTAATTGCTTTGGTAAATTCTGTCGGAATACTTCCAATACTTTATATTTATATTTTCTCAGACATAAATTACAAAAAAAAGAAAGTTAAAAAAGCTTCTGTATCAACAAAGTCAGTAAGAAAAAAGAAATAAACTAATTCATTACAATAATGCTTAAAAACAGAAAGAATTAATCAGATTTATGGAATATCTTTTAATAAAAAAAGACTCAAAGAAATATTCTAAGGAAGAAATTCCTGTGGATATAGGATATCTCTGCACAGTTCTTTCAACTCTTGATACTCCAATTACTCATTATAAAGAAATAAAAGGAACTATTTTCTATAATAAAAAGAATAATAATTTTACAATTGGAAAAAAATCAAAGGTCTTAGATCTTGTTCTTTCAGGAGAAATTTCAGAGACATTAATATTTGAAATGGG
>CAZWUT010000006.1:7670-13322 GCA_964636765.1 Candidatus Woesearchaeota archaeon
AAGAAACGTCTCTTCAATTAATTTAAAAACTCCAAATCTTTGTGGAAGAACCTATATTGAATCTCTTATACAAGAAGATTTCGATTCTGAAAATTATGAGCTCCATATAGTATATGTGAAGGAAAATCAATATGAACTTTCAATCCTAAGAAAATCTGTTTTTAATAACGTAGCCTAACTCTAACCAATCTTTTTAATCTCTTCAATTTCATCATCAGAAATTGAACATCCTTTGAATTTTAAAGAATACAATAATGCATCCAAAACCAGATTTCCGTCTTTTAATTTAACTAAATTATTTTTAAAAGCAAGATAAATCAGTTCTGCTGAACGGATTATATTAAATCCCTTAAACATTTCAAAATTATCTTTTTCAATAAATATCTTTGTATGAAGCTTCTTTTCAAGAAGATTTTTCAGGTTTCCCGGCTTTTCAATTAACATTCTTGTTGTTCTTTCGTCAATAGCCATGACATTTGGAATTTTTTTATTATTCAGAATCTTGCTTAAAGCAATGCAGGATGCTTCACCATCATGAATAATATTAACTTCTTTATTTTTTGAATTAAAAATGCTGTTTGCAGCACCAAGAAAATTAAAAGTCTCTTTTGAAATTTCATCATGGGAAATTCCAAGAACTTCAGGCATTTCAATGATTCCCTCTTCAAGAAGTTGCTTTGTTCTCAAAGCTTCAAGTTCAAATCTCTTTATTTTTATTGGATTGTCAATAATTTCTCTTTTAACTTCTTTGGTAATAATGAATTTTCCTGGGAATATTTTTTTCAGATTTCTGAATTCATCAATCAGACCATTCATTGAAAAACTAATCAATGTGCTTGCATCAAAAACTATGCATTTCATTTTAATTCATCAAGTTTTTTCCTTATTTTTTTAATTAATCTCTTATGTGTTTTAGAAAGTTCCCTGTTTTTTTCAAGAGAATCTATAATAAAAAGAGTTTCTTTACTATATTTTTCTCTAAATTTTTCTGAACACTCTTTTAAATCAGAGAGGTTATCTAATCTGTCTGCCAATTTTATAACTAAAGCCCAACTGGACATTTTATCCACATCTGACATTTTTTTGGCGAGATATTCTTTTTTCCCAATTCTTTCTTTTTCTTCTGCGTCTGTTGTTAATTCCTTAACAAGTGATGTTATTAAATCTCCGAATAATTCTCTTAATTCTTTTTCTGTTGTATCTGTATCTTCAAGAGTATCGTGCAGGATTGCTGCAGACACCAGTTCATTTATTTTATGACTATCTTTGTTTCTTCTGATAATTCCTGCAACACCTAATGGATGAAAAATATAAGGCTCTCCTGAAACTTTTCTATATTGAATTTTATGTTTCTCTTCTGCAAATTTTAGGGCTTTTTTTATCATTTTAATTTTTCAGACATTAAATGAGCTAAATCCCCCACAATAGAAAAATTTAATTTAAGATGATTATCAAATTCAAAATAGGAAATGCTTGCACTTGGGATTTTGTCTATATATACAGATTCTTTAAGCGGACGATTAAAAATATTACATATTAAAGCTTTAATTACTTCTTTATGGCTAATAACCAATATAGCACTTTTTTTGTGATTCTTCTTTAAAAATTCTAAAAACTTTCTTGTCCTGCTAACCAATTGTTTTTTTGATTCTTTTTTCAAATCATATTCTTTGATGGCTTCTTTACCAACTTCTTCTGGAACATTGTGCTGTCTTATATCTCCTGTTATAAAAATAGGAATTGTTTTTTTAAGAAAAGGTTTTATGTATTTCAGTGTTTGTTTTGCTCTTTCATTCTCACTGCAATAAACAACATCTATTTTCTTATTTTTGAAATATAGTCCAAGTCTTTTTGCTTGGGAAATTCCTATTTTATTTAGAGAATCGTAATCTTTTTCCCAACCTCTTTGGGCATGTCTTACTAAATAAATTATCATTTTCCGAAAATTTCCATAGCCAGTTTAATTCTTTTCTTGGCAGTCATTGTTTTGCTTTCAGGAACATCATAAATTCCTGTTTTACCAACATAATCTGCAAGCTCATACATGCTTATTCCCAAAAGTTTTGCAGTCTGCTCCATTGAAATTCCGTGTTCATGAATTTTTGAAGCCTTTTTTATTTCAGAATTTCTAAAAACTTCCCGGATATATTTTTTCATTTTCCCTGAAATATTTTCTATAGAACCTCTGAGCAATTTGAAATCCCTTCTGAATTTTTCTTCATTATTTTTTTCAATATCTTCTATGGATTTATCAAGATACAAATCAATTTTTTTGTAAAACCTGTGCCAGTCTTTCAAATTTCTGTAATATTCTTTTTCAAGAACTTTGCTTAAAGAATAAACAATAACTGCAACTGCAATATTATCTGAATCCTGTGTTAAAGAAGCTGTGTTAATTGTCTGATTGCTTAAATTTTTCAGTTCAGGAACATTGTTCTCTCTCAGAGATTTTTTAGTTTCTTTCAGAATCCTTAAAATATTCTTATTTTCCTGAATTTTAACCACCTAAGATTTGAACGAAAAAAGGTTATTTAAAGGTTAATATATTCTCTTATTTATGAAACAAGTTTTGCTGGATACAAACTTTATTTTATCATGTATTAGAAATAAAATAGATTTTTTTGAAGAAATCTTTCTAATGGGAATTAAGATAATTATTCCTGAAGAAGTAATTAATGAAATAAAAAAATTTGAAAATAAAAAATCAGAAGCAGGAATAGCATTAAAAATCCTTGAAAAAAACAAATTCAAAAAAATTGAACTTGGCAAAGGCCATGTTGATAAAAAAATAATCAATTATGCAAAAATCCATCCAGAACTCATTATTGCAACTCTTGACAGGGAAATCAAAAACAAAACACATAATCAAAAGATGATTATTCGTGGAAAGATGAAGTTGGAAATTATATAGCTTCACCTGTAAACCAATCTTTAATCTTCAATCCAATAGAAAGATTAAATAAAGGTCCTGAATCCTGATGTTTAAAATTTTCTCCCATGAAAACCTCACAAAAAACTCCTTTAAATATACTTGTCTTCTCCAAAAGATACATTAAAAACAATATAAGCCCAATAAGTAACCTTTAAAAACCGATTTTTACTCTATTTTTTGATTAAAATGTTCTATATAACAGAAGTTGAAGACTATGTAAGAGTAGAACCAAAATTATTTGGGTTACCTACTGAAAAAGCAATTACTGAACAGCTTCATGAAACCTATTTAGATTATTATGACAAGGAACTTGGAAAAGCTATAACTATCATTGAAGTCTTAAAAGTCGGAGAAGGAGTAATTATCCCGGGCGACGGTGCTACTTATTATAATTCAAAATTCAAACTTCTTGTCTGGAAACCAGACATGCAGGAATTAGTTTATGGTGAAATTGCAGAAATCACAAATTTTGGTGCTTTTATTGATATGGGTGTTATGAGAGGAATGATTCACATTTCCCAAACAATGGATGACTTTGTTTCATTTTCAAAAACAAATTCTCTTTTAGGAAAAGTTTCAAAAAGAAATCTTAAAGAAAAAGACCTGTGCCTTGCAAGAGTTGTTGCAATTTCTCATAAAGGAGATGAACCTAAAATAGGATTAACAATGAGACAGCCTGGTTTGGGAAAACTTGAATGGATTAAAGAGGACCAGATTAAAAAAGAAAAAGAAGCAGAAAAAGCCATTAAATCAGCTGAAAAATTAGCAAAAGGCACTAAATCCAAAGGAGGAAAGAAATAATGGCAAAAGCAAAGGCATGCAAATTATGCAATACAATTGTTGAACCTGGCGAAGGGGATAAGTGCCCAAAGTGTGCTTCTAAAGAATTAACAGAGGGTTTCAAAGGAAGAATAATTGTTGTTGATCCTGAAAAATCTGAAATAGCTAAAAAATTAAATTTAAAAGAAAAAGGGAATTTTGCAATTAAAACAAGGTAATTTTCATGGGAACAATAACTGATTCTGATTTAAGAAAAGTAATAGAAAAATGTAAAGAAGAAACCAGAGAATTTAGAGATATAATTAATTCTCAGGAATTTAAAAATCTGGATTTAACTGAAAGAAAAAAATACTTAAGATTCCATCAAAGAATTGGTGAGGCAATAAAAGATGATGAAATACCTCAGATTAGAAAACAATTAAATCAGATATATGAAAAACAATATGGAACTCAAAATAATTAATGAAACAGAAAATTCTTTATTCAAAAGAAAAGAAATAAAATCTGAAATAAACTCAGATTCAACACCTTCAACTCAGGAAATTCTTAAAGCACTTTCAGAAAAATTCTCTGTTCCTGAAGATGCTATAAAAGTTAAGGGAATTCACGGAAAATACGGTTCTAAGACTTTTGAAATTACTGCAAATGTTTATTCATCAATAGAAGACAAAGAAAAAACAGAAGTTAAAACAAAACAGGAAAAGGAATCTGAAAAAAAAGCAGAAGAAGATAAAATCCAGGCTGAAAAAGAAGCTAAGGAAACTGCTAAAGCAGAAGAAGAAGCAAAGAAAGCCGAAGTTGAAAAACCAAAAGAAGAATCTCCTGCAGAAGAACCTGTTCAAGAAGAAAGTAAAGAAAAGGAGAAAAAAGAATAATGGCAAAAAAAATTATAAAAAAAGGAAAGAAACCTCATAAAAACAAACCCACAAGTAAGAAATACACTAAATACAAAATAGAAGGTGACAAAATAAAAAAAGAAGCTCAGTTCTGTCCAAGATGCGGTCCCGGAGTATTTTTAATGAATTCTAAAGGAAGAAAATATTGCGGTAGATGCCATTATTCTGAATTTGAAGGTAAGGCTAAAGCTGTTGAAGAAGTTAAAGAAGAAGCTAAATCTGAAGACAAAAAAGAATAATTTTATTTCTCTAATCTCTCAGCACTAAAATATTTATCTGTAAGAACTCTTATTCTTTCCCAAAGTGCTATTTTTTGAGGATTATATCCATTATCTAATCCTGCAGTCTGAGACCTAATTTCTTTAAATCCTAGTTCAGGGTGATAATCAAAAACAAACTCAAAAGCATCCATATTCAAATTCTTAGAATCTTCTACAATCATTCCTGTTAAGGTGCTGGAGCCTTCATCTAAAATCAATTTTCTTTTTTTCGCGGATTTATCCAAAATTAAATTTTTATATGTAGAAAAGTTATAGTTAACATCTGCAGGAAGTTCTGAAGCTAAAAAAAGCAAATAATCTTCTGCTGCTCCAACAGACATCCTGTTACCTCTGAAAGAAATTGTTTGCTTTTGAATTAAATTATCAACTAACATACAAAAACAGAAAGGAAATTCTTTATAAAGATTATGATGATAAAAATAGATAATTAATAATTATGGAAACCCTAACGCCCCGACCGAGCAGAAGTAATTTTGTCCAAATAAGGGGGTGTGATTTTTTTATTATTATGAAGGATTAAAGAGAGAGGGATTTATATAATTTTCTTATCTTACAATCGCCCAAAGCATATCATCAAGATAAACTCCGTTCTTACATTTGTTTTTTCTTAAAACCCCTTCGAGTTTAAATCCAGCTTTTTCATTTAAACGGGCAGTTGCCTTGTTGAATGTCCTAATCCATGCCTCAAGTCTTTTTAACTTGTATTTTTTAAAAGCATAAGGCACAATTTTCTTTAAAGTATTAGTCATTATTTTCTTTCCAC
>CAZWUT010000007.1:0-12901 GCA_964636765.1 Candidatus Woesearchaeota archaeon
AAAGGCCTTAAGAGAAAAAGTCCAGGAAGAATTAAAAAAATATTTAAAAACAAAAACAAAAGAACAAATTTTTGAGGATATTTTAAAAAATAAAATTCAAAGAGAATTAAGTCTAAAGTTAAAAAAAATCTATCCTCTATCGCTTTGCGAGGTAAGATATTTCAAAGTTCTAAAAGATTTAAAAGTTTCTATAGAAAAACCAAAAGAGAAGAAAAAATCTGGAAAAGTTCAAGAAGAAGAAACTTCTGAAGAAAATAAAGAATAATTCTTTTTAAAGATAACAATAATTATATATTCTTGTTTTTTAGAAAAATAATGGATAGAAAAGGAACTTGGTCACAAACATATACTGGAAAAAAATTTTGGACTCTTGATCCAAAACCAGAAGAAGTGGAGATAAAAGACATTGCGCATTCTCTGGCATTTCAATGCAGATTTAATGGGCATTCAAAATCTTTTTATTCAATTGCACAGCATTCAGTTATGGTATCAAAAATGGTATCTCCTGAACAGGCACTTGCAGCCCTGTTTCATGATGCTTCAGAAACATACACCGGAGACATTGTTTCCCCTTTAAAGAAATTTCTTCCTCCAGAATTTAAAAGAATTGAAAAAGAAATAGAAAAAACTATCTTCAATCATTTTGGAATAAAAAATGTTGATAATTTTGAGATAAAAAAAGCTGATATGAGGGCATTATTTACTGAAATGAGGGATTTAATGGAAACACCTCCTGAAAAATGGGATGATGAGGATTTATTTGAACCTCACCCAGAAAAGATTATTCCTTTGAATCCAGAAGAAGCAGAAAAGGAATTTCTTGAGAGATATGAAGAACTTATTAGAAAAAACAAATAAAAATCAAAACAAGAAATAATAATTATCTATAATACAACCCATATTTTTTAAGATACTTTAAAACAGAAAATTGGCTAACACCCAATTTCTTTGCAATTTTTCTACTTGATCTAAGATAAATAAGTTTTATTAATTCCTCCTTGGAGAGGTAAAAATTATACCATCTTTTATCTTCAATATATTTTATAGACTTCTCACAAAGTTGTTTCTTAATAATTAATTTATTTTCTAATTCCTTTAAAATTCTTAAGACATCTTGGTGATTCGCAATTGTCCACCCATATTGTTTATTCCATTTTTTACTTTTATTTTCCATATTTATTTCATAAACTCTTCCACAATTTACAAAATCTTTAATTTTATCAAGAACTTCTTTATTGGTATTTCCAATATAAATTCTAACTCTTGGAGGTTTAAGAATAATCGACCCTTCTCCATCGACAAATCCAGCAAGATAATTCCAATTCATAATTAAATAAGAATGTGTTTGTTTATATATTTTATGCCAATTACAGACACTATTTAAAAATGAAATATAGGAAAATTTAAAAGTGAATTTCATTTTGATAAAACAAGCCTCAATAGCTCAGTGGTAGAGCGGCTGCCTTGTAAGCAGTAGGTCGGGAGTTCAAATCTCTCTTGAGGCTCTCTTTTTTTGAAAATTTGTATTTAAAGGGATTTAGTCTAACTAAAAAAGGCGGACAAGTTATCTTAGACATGGGCTGGATTTTAACAGTGAGTTTAATTTTTTTAATTATAAGCTTTCTAACAATCAAATTTCTAAAAAATAAAAGAGGTCAGGCATATATCTTAATGGGAATTATTTCAATTATATCATTCATAGTATTTATCTTTCTTTTGTTAAGAACTAATAATTCATTAGATATTTCAATAATAATACACTTTTTGTTAGCAATCTTAATTGGAAATGGTTTAGGAATCTTACTAAACAAAGCCCCTCCAAAACTTCACAAAAAATAAATTCCCTCTACAGGCTTTTCTTATCTCCCGATAACAAAATCCTTAAATTTAAATACTATATTTATTATATACCCTTATGAAAAAAAAGGGTGTGAAAAAAAAAGCTATTAGAAATAATACCCAAAATAAAACTTCCGCACTTCCTTTAATTCTTGAAATATTAGCATTACTTTTATTTATCCCTTTATTTATAAGCACAATTAATTATTATCTGGCTTTTTCATCAGGATTCGTTTTAACCCCTCTTTTAATTCTTGGAGGATTAATTCTTTCAATAATTAATTTAACAAAAAAGAAACAAAATAAATTAGGAAAAACATTAAATATAATCTCTTTGTTAATCTCAGCAATATTTGCAATAGTAATTACTTTAATAATAACAATGGCAAATTAAATCAGTACTATTTTAATTTAACAGCTGTTCCAAAAGAAAGCATTTCTGAAGCCCCTTGCATTACCATAGAAGTCATAAATCTCATTCCGACAATTGCATCTGCACCAAGTTTAACACCTTCATTAACCATTCTATTGAATGCTTCATCACGGGATTGAGCAGTCATTTCAGAATATGTTTTAATTTCACCCCCGACAAGATTCTTAAAACCAGCACCAATATCTCTTCCAATATTTCTTGCCCTGACTGTATTTCCTCTGACAATTCCCAAAATCTGTGAAACTTTTTTTCCAGGAACTTCATAAGTAGTAGTTACTATAATTTCTTTTTTCATTTTCTACCCCCTTTCATAGACTTCTGAAAATCCACCCTTTCTTCTATTTCATCCTCTCTTTTATTAAATAAAATAACTGCTCCAATAACAAATAAAGGAATTCCGTAAATCAAAAGAAAAAAACTTTCAAAAAAAGAAAATATAATTAAAAAAACCCCAATAAGAGTCATAAAACCTCCTGCAATTATTCTGCTTATTTCCATATTCAAATAAACTTTTAGAGATTAATAAACCTTACTTTCCAAAATTACTTCTCAATAATCTCAGCTTTATTTCCCTGAATTAAAATATTAGCAATTTCTTTTGGAATATTTGCAATATCTCCTTTTCCATAAGGCCCCATCATATTCCCGTCAATCCCAACGAATTCTTCAACATCATCTAAAAAAACTATTAAATCATTTTTTGAAACAGATTCATCTTTTCCTCCGTCAAGAAGTTCATTAAGTTTTTTATCTGATTCATCCATACATTTCATTAATTCTTCAAAAAGATCTTTTTCAATTTGAAGCATATTTTCAAAATCCTGTTTGGAAATGCCTGTTTCAGTTGCAATCAAAACCAGGCTTAAAATTTTTTTTCTTCTACGAAGAACCATTTCCTTAAACAAAGTAATTGCATTTTCAAGTTGTTTTTTTGTTTTTACAACAATATCTGAAAAACCATCATCTTCCTTAAGAGCAATTTCCTTTTTCTCTTTTAGATACTTCGAAACCTCATTAACAAAATTTTTAGGAATAGGCTGCAATTGTTCAGAATATCTCTCTTTTCGTGCTGCTTCATAAATATCATTATAAGTTATCATTTTAATTCTCCTGAAGCAGCTCGCGATTTCATCAAGTGCATTTGTAAATCGCTGTTCCGTACTTTGAGGAAGTTTACAAAAGAAACCAGCAGGTGTCTTTTGGCTGCTTCATAAATATCATTATAAGTTATCATTTTTCCAAAAACAGAAACAAAATTCTCTTTTTAACCATTATTGTAATTTAAAGAATGGTTACAGATTCAACTAAGCAACTTCTAAATAAAAAGGTTTCTCAGAATATTTTTTAATGGTTTCTATTCTATCTTTTTCATTGACAAAAGAAAGGTTATTGAATTTATATCTATCTTTATCTGTATACTCGTGATTAACTGCGGAATCAAGAAGTCTCGCTAATTTAATCTCCTTTCTTGAGAAACCTAATTTCTTCAGATTTTTAAAAGAACCATAAATTTCAACTTCATCTAAAATCTTACCAGAAGGGAATTGTATTCTATATGGGATGTAAGGTTCATCACCTGGTTTTTTTTCCTATTAATAAATTACCGCTATTACAGTCTGTCAACCAGTAATAACCTTTATCAACTAAAGAATCTATAACTTTAACTGGGTCTGAATTCAATTTTCTTTTACTGAAAATTAATAGCTTTTCCATTTTACAAATCAATTACCCCCTCTTTAGTTAAAGCAGCGAATCTTATTCCAACAGGCAGATTAATCAAAGCGGAAATCAAAGCCATATGCTCTTTTCCGTCTCCAGAAGCTATGCTTAATGCAACTTCTGTTCCGTCAATTTTGCCTTTAAGTTTTTCCATAAACTCATCTTTTAATTCCTTTAGTTTCTTATCCAAATCCACTTTAATAAATTCAAATTTTTTCTCATGTTTGAATTCCTTTGCAAAATCACTTCCTATTAAAATTACTTTATCCCATTCACCATATTTCATTAAACCTGACACCTGAGCCCATGTTCCTTTTCCTGATGAAAGCAATGCTACTAATTCCATGCTTCAGCAAAATTCTTTTTGTTTTTAAGGATTGTTGTAATTAACCATAATTCTTTAATTTTTTCTAAACTTAAATTATCAAAAAACACACAAATAAATAAAAACCCAAAAAATTAAAAAAAATAATGGAAAAAACACTCCCAAAACCAAGATTCCCAAAAGACTACAAACCAAATCCTGCTAATTTGGCTGCAGGAAGATATGGTACAAAAGAAATGATTGAAATTTGGGGAAGTGAAAAAACCTTTTGTTGATATTCTTCTAAAAAACAAAGAAATCACAAGCAGATTAAATGAGGAAACAATAAAAGAAATAACTAATCCATTTAAGTATATTGGAGAAAGCAAAAGAATAATAAAAACAATTGCAGAAAAATACCACAAAACTAAAACTTTATAAACCCAGATAATCTCAAAAAATTAATCGTTTGAACCATATCGTTATGAAATAAATTCTATGTTCATAGCGCATAATTTGGGAGACTTAAATTGAGAATAAAATGGAACTTAAAGAACAATTAAAATTAGCATTAGAAGAATTACGTAAGGAAAAGCAAAGAAAATTTATACAAACAGTGGATTTAATTGTAAATCTGCAAAAATTTGATATTAAAAAAAGTAATATTAACCTTGTAATAAATCTTCCACACAAAGTCAAGGATAAAAAAATTGCAGGATTTCTTGAAATCAAAAATGAAAACATTGATACAATAACTCCTGATAAATTCAAAAGCTACACTGATAAAACAAAACTGAAAAATTTGGTTGACAAGTATGATTTCTTCATTGCACAGACCAGTCTTATGCCAAAAGTTGCAACAACCTTTGGCCGTGCTTTGGGACCCGCAGGAAAAATGCCTTCTCCTCAATTAGGGATTATAATGAATGCTGATGAAAAAACAATGTCTGAATTAAAGGATAAAATTAACAACAGCATAAAAATCAAAGTAAAAGAAGCAAGCATAAAAATCCCAATAGGAAAACAGGATATGAAAGATGAAGACATAATTGAAAATATTTCAGCAATTTATAATACCCTTTTAAAAAATTTTCCAAGAGATAAAGAAAATGTAAAAAATATTGAAATTAAATTCACAATGACTAAACCAATTAAAATTAAAATAAGATAAAATGGCAGAAAAAATAGGACAATATTATATCCCTGGAATAGGAATTATTTATACTTATAAATCACAAGGGAGAATTGATACTGAAATTTTTGGAAATTTTTATGCAACTAAAAACACTCTACCTATAGCAAGAGGGAGTTCAGAAAGTGAATTGGAAAAAGCAATTTCTAATTATATTGCTTCAAGAAGAGATTTGATGCGGGATAGTTTAAACAAAATAAAAAAGGATGGATTAAAAAACTTACTTCAAAATAATTTCATTAAAAAAATAAATTCAAAGATAAAAAATTAAAATGGCAAAAATAAAAGCACAGGTTTCAGATGAAAAAAAAGAAATTGTTTCAGAATTAACAAATCTGGCAAAAGATAAAAAAACAATTTTAATTGCATCAATAAAAAACATTCCAGGAAGTCAATTCCAGGAGATTGTTAAAAAACTAAGGGGAAAAGCAATTGTAAAAGTCCCAAAGAAAAACTTAATTTTCAGAGCAATAGATTCTGCAGACGGAGAATCAAAAGAAGAAATTAAAAAAATTAAAGAAAAAATTAATGACAGTTTTGCAATTTTATTCTCAGATTTGGATGCATTTGAACTTGCAGGAAACTTATTGAAATACAAAAGTGCTGCAAAGGCAAAACCCGGTCAGGAAGCACCAATTGATATTGAAATTGAAGCAGGCCCTACTGAATTAGTTCCTGGTCCGGCAATTTCAGAATTAAGTTCTGTTGGATTGCAGGTTCAGGTTGAAAACGGAAAACTTTCAATCAAACAATCAAGAGTAATTGTTAAAAAAGGAGAAAAAATAAAACAAAAGGTTGCGGACATTATGGCAAAATTAAATATTAAACCTTTTTCAGTTGGATTTACGCCTTTATGTGCATTTGATAATGAAACAAAATCATTTTATGCTGAAATTAATATTAATACTGAAGAAACTTTAGAAAATTTAAAATATGCTTACAGCAAAGCGCTTCCTTTTGCAGTGGAAATTGGATATATTTCTAAAGATACAATTGGCCTCATGCTTGCAAAAGCATCGTCCCATGCTAACAAGATTAACAGAATTTTAACAGGTGAACCTGAACCTGTTGCAGAAAACCCCCAAGAAGAAACTCAAACTGAAACTCCAAAAGAAGAAAAAAAGGAGGAACCAAAAACTGACGCCGGAGCAGGACTTGCTAGTCTTTTCGGTTAATAACCTTTAACAGCACTTCTTTAGGAGAGGAATAAATAAAATGGAATACATCTACGCAGCACTTTTACTGCATAAAGCAGGAAAAGACATAAATGAAAAAAACATGAAAAGTGTTATTGCAGCAGCTGGTGTTGAAGTTGACGATACAAAAGTCAAATCTTTAATTGCCAGTTTAGATGGTGTTGATATAGAACAGGAACTTGCATCTGCAAGCCTGGTATCTGCTGCTCCAAGCGGTTCTGCACCTGCAGCTCCTGCTGAAGCAAAAAAAGAAGAAGCACCAAAAGAAGAAAAGAAAGCTGCAGCAGCTGAAGGATTGTCTGCTCTGTTCGGATAATTTGTTTTTTAATTTAAGATTATAAATTAAAGAGCGACAATCCAAACTTTTCTAGTTTGGACATCAAATAACTAATTCAAAAGACAAAATGGAAGAAAAAGCAATTCTCGGCACAATTTTCATAATCTTAATGACAGCTGTGCTTTTTACACCTCAAAATTCAAATATATGGAAAATACCTTTTTTCTTTGGATTATTCTTTGGGGTGTTTTGGTATTTTAAGAAATGATCAATAATATATATTCACTTCAAAAACCCGACCTTCTTCAGCAAATCCTCACCCATAATTCTTCCCAAAACTCCTTTACGGGCTTCTTTCTCAGAAAAATGTTTTTCCTTTGGAATTGAACCATTATACATTAAAACAGGGACAGGATCTGCAGAATGCGCCTTCAATTTACAGGGGGTTGAATGGTCAGCAGTTATAACAACTTTAATTTTATTTGGGGGAGCAAACTTTCTTAAAAATTTCATAAGAGTCATATCAACATATTCAAGCATTAATTTTTTTTCAAATGCTTTTCCATCATGCCCGGGCAAATCAATTTCCTTAATATGTATATAAGCATAATCAAAACTTTTTCTGCTTTTTTTCAGAACTTTAATTGCATGTTTGCATGCTTTTTTCAGACCAGCCCATAAATTTTCATAAGCATCCAAGCCTTTTAATTTTGGATATTCAAAACTATAATTTTTCATTCCGCAAACTCTTGAAAAACCAATTTCTAAAGGCATATAATTTGCTGAAACCCATTTTCTGTATTTCTTCAATTTAGGAGCTTCAATTCCAGCCCCCCTGACTAAAAGGTAATTTGCAGGCAAAAACCCTTTTCTTCTTCTTTCAACATTCACAGGATGATTATTTAAAACTTCAAATGCCTTTTCCAGAAATTCATTTAAAATATTTGCAGAATAAAAAGCATTTTCATCTTCATCTAAAGCTTTACATTTAACAACATTATGAAGTGTCTGATTTTTTCCTTCAACATAAGTTAAATCATTAAAAGAAACATTATCTGAAAAACCCCCTCTAAAAACAAGAGCTGCACGGTGTTGAATAGTGGGAATAAAATCAAATTTTACCGGAAGTTCTATTTTATTCAAAGCCTTTGCTAATTCCTGAGCCTCTATATTTGTAAGATTTCTTCCTGCTCTTCTGTCTAAAATATTTCCTTTTTCAAGATTATCAATTGTTGCAAAATTGGCTCTCAAAGCCAAATCCCCCCTTGTCAAATTCAAATCAGTTCCGCGTGCTTCCAACTGCCCTCTTGTAGATGAAATTAACTTATTTCCAAACATTGAAACAATTGCTTCATCAGATTCAGGAACAAAACCAGGTCTTACTGTATACATATAACCCATTTCACCCCTTGCAGCCAAAAAATCCATATTGGGGGTATTTGCAGCTTCTAAAGGAGTCATATCATTAAGCTGTTTATTAGGCAAATCACCCATTCCATCCAATACAACTAAAATGCCTTTCATTTAATTTTCCTCTTCATTGCCATTACATTAAATCAAATCACCCCTCATTTATAAAAATTTAGATAAACTAAAAGTAGTAACAGAGTTAATATTATATATTTTAGAGAAGATAAAAGATTATAAAGAAATTTAATTCTAAAAAAGAATGATGGAAGGATTTGGATTATACAATGCCTCTGAAGAAAATTATGAAGTAGCAGATTTCTCGTTTGAAAAATTTAAAGGTTCTATTGAAAAAATCTTATACAAGGCTGGTTATGGGGAAGCGATTTGCCTTAATTTTGCTCATTATTCAGATTCAAAAAAAAATAATATCTGGGCTTATTCTTCTCCTGGAGAAGGAGGGTGCGTTATAAGATATGGAAATGAAAAAAGAAACAGAAATGACGGCATAAATGAAATAGAATGTTTACATTGCACAAACAAGAAAGGAGAAACCCAATTAGTCGGTGCCATCTTTAATTTTGTGGGCGCAACAGGCTCATTGATTCAAAGAACAAAAGATGCTCTTAAAAAAAATGCAAAATTTTCTTGGTTTGAAAAATAACAAACCAAAACCTTATTAACTAATTCTTTTCTCATAAAAACATGTTTAAAAAATTAAAAGAAAAACTAAGATCCTGGACAAAGAACCTTGCAAAAGAAGCAGAGGAATCAAAAGTAACAGAAGAAATTAAAGAAGAACCAGTTGAAGAAAAATTCGAACCAGAAAAAGTTGGAAAAAAAAGTTTCTTAAAAAAAATATTTGCAAAAAAAGAAAAAGAAGAAGTTATTGAAGAAACAGAAATTAAAAAAATTGAAATCCCAAAAAAGTTTGAAATAGGAACTCAAAAAGTAGAACCTGATTTGGAAAAAATCAAAGAAATTGAAAAAGAACTTCAGGATCTTAAAAAAGAAATTCCAGAATCAGAAGAAGAAAAAACAATTACAGAAATTATTGAAGATAAAAAACAAGCAGAAGTAAAAGAACAGCAATTTCCAGAAATACTTAAAGAAGAACCAAAACCAGAAAAAAAATCATTTTTCAAAAGGATAGCCTCAAAAATAACCAAAGTAAAAATTTCTGAAAAAGATTTTGATGTTTATGCAGAAGAACTTGAAATGCTTCTCTTGGAAAACAATGTTGCCTTGGAGGTTGCAGAAAAGATGATTAAACAGCTCAGACAAGAAATTGTTGGAAAAGAATTTCTAAAAAAAGAAATTGAAGGGCAAATCCAGGAATCATTCAAAGACATCATCAGGGAAATTTTAATTGAACCTTTTAATTTAATTGAAAAAATAAAAAATAAATCATCAGAAAATTCTTCAAAGCCTTATGTAATTTTATTCTGCGGAATTAATGGAACAGGAAAAACAACAACTATTGCAAAAATCGCCCAACAATTAAAAGACAACAAATTAACATGTGTAATGGCTGCTGCAGATACATTCCGTGCAGCCTCAATTGAACAGATAAAAAAACACGGAGAAAAATTAAACATCCCTGTAATTGCTCATGAATATAATTCAGACCCTGCAGCAGTTGGTTTTGATGCGATAAAATATGCTGAAAAAAACAAAATTAATGCTGTTTTAATAGATACTGCAGGAAGAATGTATACTGAAAAAAACTTAATGGCACAAATTGAAAAAATTGCAAAAGTCACAAAACCAGACACAAAAATATTTGTTGGAGAAAGCTTAACAGGAAATGATATTATTGAACAGGTTAAAAGTTTTGACTGGGCAGTCCAGATTGACGGAATAATTCTAAGCAAAGCAGATATTGATGAAAAAGGCGGAACAGCATTAAGTGTGGGGTATATTACAAAAAAACCAATTTTGTATTTGGGCATTGGGCAGGAATATGAAAAAATAGAGCCGTTTGATAAGGAAAAATTCATTGAAAAACTCGGTTTGGGGGATGATGAATGAAAATGAAAAAATTAACTAAAAAGATTTCTAAAAAAATCCAAAATTTTTCTTATTAAACTTCCACTAATACATTCTCCATCAATACAAAGATTGCTTGAACACTCAAAATTATTATCACAAGGTTCATCTTCACTTAATTGATTAACAAATGAATTTTTTTCAGTGCAATACTCTCCTGACTTTCTATAACCAAGAGGATAGCAATTACCTTTAACAAAACAACCATATTGGCATGATTCATCTTCAGATTTAATGCATTTTCCATCAATACAAACATAACCTGAATAACAATCATTATTAGAATAACATTTTATTTCTACAGATTTTTCTACACAAACACCATTAATGCATTGTTGAGTTTCTTCACAGTTCCAATCAGTTATACATTCTTCTTGAGAATATTTTTCGACTACAAAAGAAACCTTTGAAAGACCATCATTTTTTGAAGTAAACAAAATATCTTTTGCAGTGATTTTAATATCACCTAAAACATATGATTGTCCTTCCTCAAGAGAATTTGTAACAACTCCGTTTACTCCAAACTTAACAGCATTATCTCCAATAAATTCAATTTCAATAGAAAAATTCTTTCCTTCAACAGAAGGATAAACAACATCTCCTTCAAAAAGAATGCATGCTCCTCCAACACAGTAAGAATAAGAATCATTCAAAGCACAAGCCCCATCTACACAACCATTCGGACATTTATATCCCTCATGAGCATCTGACAAATCACTAACGCATTTGTACTCAATAACATAACATTTATCCCCATCACAACTTGAGACTTTCTTTTCTTGGTCTGATATAACGGAAGTTCCGCTTGAAGAAAAATTTGGATTAAAAATACAAAAATCCTCTTCTTTTATACCATAAGAAAAATAGGAAGGATTATTATTTATTCTATAGCCTTTAACATAATAATTCAAACCTCCATCGCTGTCTGTGCATTCCCATCCCTCTTTTACACATGCTCCATTAACACAAATTTTACCTTCCATAGCACAATCTCTACTAACCTGATTTAAATTACCTCCGACACAATAATTTTCTTTTAACAAAATTGAATTCTCGCAATAGTCTATTGAAACATTTAAAAGACCACTTGTGGTATCAAGAACCCTTACTTCTCCTTTAAGATAATAATTGATTCCCCCATCACTATCATTGCAAATAAATTGTTCATCTGTTTCTTCTACACACCTTCCATCTACACAACCATTAAGACACTCATAATATTTATACTTGTAATTATTATCTCCACAATAATGCTCTCTCAATGTACTTCCAGAATAAACAACAGTTCCACTAGAATCTAAACAAAAATCATGATAATCTGCATTATGAGCCGAATCAATTAAATGTCCTTTTTCATAATAATTTATTCCACCATCCGAATCTGTGCATTGATTTGATTCAACAATACAATCACTAAAATCAAAAGTACAATCATCATTACAACTTAAAGTCCCTGAATCATAACCAAAATATTCGCATGAAGCGCTTACAGCCCAGGCATTTCCATCACATTGTTCTCCTGTTTCTTGGATTCTATTTCCACAAACAGGTCCGGGTAAACAAGCTCCACTTTCACAACCCCCTGGACAAGTATAAAGATGGTATTGATAATTTTCACTTCCACAAGAATATTCTCTCAACGAATCTTCATCCATGCAAACATCATAATAATCTGCATTATGTAGTTCATCAACCAAATGTCCTTTTTCATAATAATTTACCCCTCCATCACTATCTGTACAATCATAAGTTATTTCCACACACTGACAATCCACACAAACAGCATTATAGGGACAATTTGAATCATAAACACAATCACAATCTTCTACACACATCCCATCTACACATCTTTGGTTATTCGGACAATCATAATCATAATAACACTCTTCAATAGGCACACACTCTCCATATTCACATCTTTGGTTATTCGGACAATCATAATCATAATAACACTCAGGAATTTCTTCACAAACACTCCCTCCAGAAGTACAAGTACAATCCCATCCTTCTAAAGTTTTACAAAAATATGAACACCCATCAGAATCTGAAGGATTTCCAGTATCACACTCTTCACCTGTTTCACATATCCCATTTCCACAGATAGGTTCTGGCTTTGGTTTTCCGCAATAAAACCTCACTTCATAATCCAAACAACCTTCAGGATTTTCAGAATTTAAACAGTAGAACCCATTTTGTTCATTAACATGTATTGTTTGTAAAATCTTCTCCCCGTTAACAGCCCTCCATTCGATTTTAGAAGGTTCCTTGCAGGAATCTCCTGAATTAATAAAATCAGTCAGGGTTTCCCAATCACCACTTCCAGAAGGATTATCTCTGTCTAACCAGGGAGTCCATCCATCGCTATTCAAAACAACCTTTCCAGTAAATAATCCAGCAGAAGCAAATCCTGAACTAGCAATTAATATTATCCCAAAAATAAAAGCTACACTAAAAACTAATCCCCCCTTCATAGCTTAATTAAACA
>CAZWUT010000008.1:0-12782 GCA_964636765.1 Candidatus Woesearchaeota archaeon
TTCAGAACAGTCGCAATCAAATGCAGCACATGTTCTCTTTACATTAATTAAATTGAGTTTTGCTTTTCTGATTGCTTTATCTCTTGCAGGCAAAGTTTCCATTGATTTTCCTTCTCCAATTCCAACGTGCCCGTTATTATCTCCAACAACAGCCATTGCTGAAAAAGTAGGAACATTTCCTTCCTGTGTTTTTCTCTGGGTTTGTCTCCAGGCTCTTCTTTTTCCACCCCCAAATTTACCTTTAGACTGCCCAATTGAAACTAAGTCTGTCTGAAGATTAACCAGACTGTCAACAATTTCAGGTTCAAGAATTTTCCTTTTGTTTTCAAGAATTTCATCTATTTTTTTAATTTTGCCAGCCTTAACTTCCTCTCCAAGTTTTGTCTTTGGAGACCAGGATTCAATAATTTCTTCTCTGGTTGGAGCTACATTTCTTTGATAACGTCCTTTCTTTTCTACTGGTTTATCTTCACTTTCCTTTTCAAGTTCTTCCAATTCCTTTAAATCTTCTTCATCAAGAACCTCTTCAGGAACTTCGGCATAGTCATCTTTTTCTATATCTTTTTTTGCCATTTTATTTTAATTTTTCTAAATTTAATTTAATTTTTTCAATATCTATTTTATTTTTCATATCCTTTCCTTTAATTCTTTCTTCTTCAGGAAAAGCTTCTTCTTTTGTAGGAATATCTAATCCTGAATCAATTAACCCTTTAATAAATGCAAAAACCTTTGTTTTATGAAGAGACTGAATCATTCCAAAATCTAAGATTGGTTTTTCTCTTTTCTCTTTTAAAATCCTTTTTGCTACTAAATATCCTAAAAGATAGGAGGCACTTATTGATTTTAAGCTTCCTTTAGCAGATTCAGGCCACCCGTATTTTAACAGATTTTTTGTATTAACTCCAAATTCAATTTTATCCTGGGCTTCATCACTTAAAACATATTGTGCAATAATATATTTATTTGTTTTTCTGAAAACAAGTCTTGGTTTATCACTTTTCAAAAGTTTTAATCTTTTTAGATAGTCTGTTTTGTTTTCTCTTCTTCTTCGTTTTTGTACTTTCATTGTTTTATTGCCTCCTTCTTAAGAAGACCATATCCATTTAGAATGTAAGAACACAAACCGTTCAAATATTTTTCATGGATTTTTTCTCCGAAACTCTTAGATAATTCAAAAAAAGATTGTTTAGCTAATCCCAGTAATTTATGAGATTCATCTAGTTCTCCCTCTTTCACCTTGTTTTTAGCTCTATCTACAAGAGACATTATTTGTCCTTGCTTCTTGAAGTAAAAGTTATTAATTACATCGTTTTCCACTGTTTTTGTTTGTACTTTCATTTTTTCTTCCTCACAGTTTTTTTCTTTTTAGCATGTCTTTTGGTTGTTGTTTTTGCAAAAACCTTGTCTTTATTTTCAATGTAATCTTTCAGATTAGCTTTGCTTTTAAACATTCTATTTCTTATTCTGTTTCTGATTTGTTTAATTTCTTCAGGGGTTAATCTTCCCTGTTTTTTCATTTCAGCAACATATCTTCTGAGCTTTCTTGTCATTATTACATATTCTTTTTTTCTTTTGTTTACTTTCTTTTTAATGTTTCCAGTACTTCTTCTTGGGCTTTTTTTAGTGTTCTTTTTTCTTCCACTTATTACCCTGACTTCAATAGCTCCATCTTCTTATAAATCTCTCATATCTTGTTTTGTAATTGCTTCTTTGATTTCATCTAATCTTGCTTCTACAAAGACAATTCTTTCTTTTCCTACTTTCAGTGCTTTTGCAGCCAATTCTTTTTTAGTCCTTAGATTCATTTTTTATTCTCCTTAATTTCAGATTTAGTTTTTGAATCTTTTTTATTTTCAGTTTTTTTATCTTTGGGTTTTGGGGTATTTTTTTTAAGGTATTTTTTAGCATTCATATTGTAGATTTCAATTTTCTTTTCTTTAGCAGCCTTTGCAATTTCTAATTTTTTTTTCTTTCCAATTTTTCCAATAATTGCAATTCCGCTTTCTTTGATTTTGTCCAAATCCTTAATATTCATTACAATAGTTGGCTGTTTTTCTCTTAAAGTTCCTCTTGAGATTTTATCTGATTTGTATCCAACTGAAACAACAACAGGATATCCTTTTCTTTTCTCTCTCATTTTATTGTCCCTTCCAGAAGGTCTTCTCCAGACCTGTTTTTTCTTTCTTCCTTTTCCAAGTTTTGAATATGCAAAAGATTTTCTTCTCAAAAATTTTGGTTTTTTCTTTTCAGTCATTTTATATCTCCTTTCCTGGTTTATTTGTCATGAAAATCCCATCCTGGAAAATTCTTCTGTCTCTGTTTCTGACTTTTGTTGCAGCTTCAAAATTCGCAGCAGCCTGCCCTGCAATTTCCCTGTTAATGGATTTTATTGTAATAATATCTTTTGCAACTTCAACTTCTGCCCCTTTTGGAATTTCACAATGCCTGTCTATTTTTTCCCCAAGAAAATTTTTTATTGTTGCTTTATTTCCTTCAACTTTAACAGTGATTGGGAAATGATGAAAACAAACTTTTAGTTTATATTCAAATTTATTCTGAACACCTTCAATCATATTTTTAATGTGTGCTGCAAAAGTATTAATTGTCCTTTTTTCTTTTTTAGTTGCTTTTTTGTCACTTAAAATAATTTTTCCTTCTTTAATTTCAAATTTGATTTTCCCTGTTTTGAATTCTCTTGTGTTTTCACCCTCAGGACCTTTAACAGTCAAAGTTCTGCCTTCTAATTTTACTTCAATTCCTTCGGGAATATCAATTTGTTGTGAAAATTCTTGTTTCATTTTAATAAAAATATGCCAATAAGCAGCCCCCAATATTTTCTTCCTGTGCTTCCTTATGTGTTATTAATCCTTTGTTTGTTGATAAAATCATAATTCCCAGATTTCTTGCAGGGAGATATCTTCTTCTGTACCTTTCAATCTGTGCAGTACTGCATGAAAATCTTGGTTTAATTACTTTACAATCTGAAAGGTCCCCAATTGTAACACTTAAGGACTTTTCTTTCGAATCAATTTTGTATTTCTTAATTGCGTTTTCTTGTTTCATAATTTTCAGAACTTCAATTAATAAGTTAGAAATTCTGCTAATTTTGATAGTTTCTTTTTTAGCTTTCTTTGCATTCCGTATCATGTTTAGTGCATCTGCAACTATATCGTGTGACATTTTAATTTTGACCTCCTTCATAGAATCTTTTGTAAATTGGATATCTTTTATCCTGTTTTTCTATAAATTCTGCGTTATCCATTTTAGCCCTAATGCTTCCATCATCATAAAAACCTTCAATTTCTTTAATTAAAAAATTGTATTTAACAATAACCTCATCATCCATATTTCCAATTAATTTTAGTTTTTCACCATCATTGCTTAAACATCTTGCAGGGATAGTTTCTGTTCCTGCTTGCCCAACTCCGACGATTTCTTTTGATTTAATTAACACGCATTCTTCCAAACTGTTTACTTTTTTGATTTCTGTTTTCATTTTAACTGTATTTTTTAAAGCCGATTTCTTCTGCTATCTCCCTAAAGCAGTGCCGGCATAAATTTAATCCATATGATTTTATGTGGGCTCCGAATCTTTGGCATCTTTCACATTTTTTTGCAGCAATTCCGGTTTTTCTTTCTTTTGGCATATTGTGTTTCAAAACTTTTGTTTTTATAACTGGTTTTGCATCAAGTTGCTTGAATTGTTTTTTTAAATCTGAAGCTGTCATTTTGTGTTTATTTCCTTGTTATTATTATTTTTAATATTAATCATCCATTCTCTAAAACATATAATAGGTTTACCTTCTTTAGTTTTTTCCATATGATAGTTAATGCTCGCATTACCAATATATCTTACTTCAGGTTCTTTAATATCTTGAATAGTGTATTTATTTTCATTAATTTCAAGTAATTTTCCTCTTTGAATTTCTATACCTCCTCCTAAATCAAAATCATATTCTTCTCCGATTATTAGTTTTTGCAATTCCATCTTACACAAACTTCGTCTGGAAGTTTTCCTCCATAAATTTAATTATCTCTTCCTGGGAGATTATTTGTCTTTTTGAAACTTTTCCTCTCTTAATTTTTTTTAATTTGACTCTTCTCCCTGCTCTTTTAAAAACAACAGTAACATCAAATCCCATAATCCCAATTTCTCTTTTATATTCCACTCCTGGAATTTCAATATATTCCTTAATACCAAATGAGAAGTTATTCTCTGAAATTTGTTTTTTCTTTAAAGTATTATCAATAGTAATAAGCATTTTCTTTAGCAAATCTTCAGCACCTTTTCTGACTGTAACAACTGTCCCGATTTCAAGTCCTGGTCTTACACTCCATGTCGGAATTCTCTTTCTTGAGGTCATTTTTGAAGGTTTTCTTCCAGTCAGCATTTTGAGTAATTTAATTCCTTTTTCCAGATAATCTGCTATTCCGCCCACACTAAACACAATTTTTTCAATTTTGATTTCACGCATTAAATTCTCTGTTTTGTTTTTAGTTTTTGTTTCTTTTTCTGTCATTTTATTCAACTGCCATTAATTGTTTAATTAAAACATTTACTTTTCCGTCTTCTTTGTTTATTGAGGCAATTTTTGTTTTTTTATCAATTTTTTCCAATTCACCTTTTGTTCCTGCGTGTTTTCCAGCAAAAACAAGAACATTTGATTTTTCTTTTAATGGAAGGCATTTTTGTATTTTTTTGTTTTTCAAATCAACTAAGACAGAATCCCCTACTTTGCAGGTTTTATCATAAAGGAAATTTTTTCCGTCATTTAAATTAATCTGGACTTTTTTGCCTTTAAGTATTTTTTTGCCAATGATTTTGGCAGTTTTAGATTCTGATTCATTTTCTTTAATTTCTGAAAGTGTGAATTTTCCATTTGAAGTTAATTCAATTCTGTAGCTTTTTTTAGACGGAATAATCGTAATAGAATCTAATAGCATTGCAGGGTTTTTTTCATCTTTTACAGGTTTTCCATTAATAAGAATATTTTTTGAAAAAAGTGCTTTTTTAACTTCTTTTCTTGTTTTTGCAATTTTCAGCACATCTCTTAGTATCACAAGAATTGGCATTCCTTTTTCATCCCCAAAGTTAGGACTAACTACAAAGGTTGTCCCTTTTCTCGGAACTGGCCAGTTTTTTGGTACAGCATGTCTTTTCATATGTTTCATTCGAAATTACCTCTGATTTTATTTTGGATGAATGAAAATCTTTGATTTGCTCTCATTTTTTCTTTTCCTCTGATTTAGGTTTTGAATCTCCCTTTTTAGGTGTTTCCTTTTTAACTTCTTTGTTTTTATTCTCTTTAATTTTTTGCTTACTTCTCTCAGCAAGTTCAATTATTTGCAAATTTGAAGACCTTAATGGAACATTTGCCTTTGAATTATCCATTTTAGTAACCTGAATATTTTCAATGTAAACTTTTGAATATTTCAGATTTACTTCCATAATTTTTCCTGTTTTTCCTTTATACTTTCCACGCATGATTTTAACTTTGTCTCCTTTTTTTATCTGGATGTTTCTTTTTCCTTGTTCTTTCCTTAGGGGTTTTGAAAGATTAACACTAACTAATTTTTTCTTCAGATGCAATGGAGCATTTGCTTTGTATTTTCTCTGCTTTCTTGGCTGAGAACTTGCTTTCCATGATGTTGAAAATTTCTTTTTCATTTTAATACACAAACTGGGCAATCTTGGCAACCTGTGGCCATCGCTCCTGAACCTCCCTTGCAATTGGTCCTTTAATTTGGGTTCCTTTTGGATTTCCTTTTTCATCCTTTAGGATTGCAACCGCGTTGTCTTCAAATGCAATCCTTTCTCCGTTTAATCTTCTGTAAGCTTTTTTTTGTCTTATAACTACTGCATCAAATACTTTACCTTTCATATCAGGAACGCCTTTTTTAACTGAAACTTTAACCCAGTCTCCTATTTTTGCAGCAACTTGTTTCCCTTTTTTAGCTTTTGATTTTTTAACCGAAACTATTTTTATAATTTTAGCTCCGCTGTTATCAGCAGAAATCATTTTTGCTCCAAGATTCAGTCCCTGTGTTGTTCTTGCACTTACAGCCTTCATTGTTTTTTCCCTCCTTCAACTTCCGAAGCATCTTTAATTTTTTTAACAACAATAAAATGGATGATTTTACTTAATGGTCTGCATTCCTGGACTTTTATTAAATCTCCAAGATTGATTTCTTTGGATATTGATTCAGGAAGTCTTGCATGAATTTTAGTTCGTGATTTTGCATATCTTTCATATTTTCTTATGTAAATCATTCTCTCAAATTCAATTACAACTCTTTTAGGAAATTTCTTAGTTACAATTCCTTCAAAAGATCTTCCTCTTGTTCCGATTCTTTTTTCATTTTGCACAGCTACAGCTGATTGGGTTGTTTCTACTTTTTCTTTCATTTTTGTTTTTTCTTTCATTTTTGTTTTTATCCGTGGTGTTTACTCATCTATTGATTCTTCATCAAACCCAAGTTTTACCAAAAGAGGTTTTATTCTCCTTGTGTGGTCTCCTTGAAGTTCAATGACGTTGTCTTTTGAAGTTCCGCCGCAAGCAAGCTCATTTTTGAGCGATTTTGCGATTTTCTTCACGTCAATCCCGCTGTCGAATCCTGAAACAACAGTCACGATTTTTCCGTATCGCTTTTTGTCTGTTGTTATTTTTATTCTCTGCGAACTTTTCACGATTTGTTCACACACACAGGCTTGCTGAGGCAAGCCGCATTTTGGACATATTTCCATGTTTATTCTGTTTCAACTCCTGAAGATTTATTTTCAGATGTGTTGAATGTATGAAGCCTTGCAATGATTTTTTTTATTTGTTTTGTTTTTGTGCTTCCAGTTTTCGATGCTGCAGTTTTTGATTTTATTAATTCCATTTTCAATTCTTTTAATTTTTTATCCCTGTCTGATTTTCCTAATTTTTGAATTTCTGTGTATTTCATTCTTTCTTCTCCTTGGATTTTTTGATTGTTTTTGATTTAGTTTTATCTTTAGAAGATTCTTCAGGTTCTTTGGAGTTTTTCTTTAATTTTTCAATCAATGCATCATCAATTTTAATTCTGTCCTTCAAAATAGCATGGGGTGATAAAATGCTTACTTTAACTCCGACAGTTCCTGGTTTTGTTTCTGCTCTTGATTGGGCTCTGTCAACAACTTTTGCAGAATCCCCTGTTTTTTTAAGATAACCCTGAGCAAATCTCCATGTCTTTGCTCTTGCACCCGGAAGTTTTCCACTTAATCTTATTTCCACACCAAGAGCCCCTGATTTGATTATTCTTTGAAGTGTTCTGTATGCAATAACTTTGAATTTTAAAGGGCCAAATCTTTCAAGACTTAATGCAATTTCATCAGCAACTAATTGTGCATCAAAATCAGGTTCTTTAATTTCATCGATTTCTATATGCATATTATCTAAATTGAATTTGGTTTTCAAAATATCTGAAAGAATATTTAAGCTTTCTCCACCACGACCAATAACTAAACCTGGTTTGTTAGTTGAGATAATTATTTTTTCTCCAACAGGAGTGTAATCAATTTTAACTTTGCTGACTTTTCCTTTTCCAATCGCTTTTTTAATTTCTTCACGAATGGCAAATTCTTCTTTCTTAAGTTTTACATTTGTTTTTTCTTCCATTATTTCTTTCCTTTTAATCTTTTATATTGTTTTTCTTTCATTTCCCTTGCTTTAAGGGTAATATGTGTTCTTTTTCTTTGCCATCTTCCAAATCTTCCAAAAGGTTTTTGGGCTTTGTTTGCAATTGCCTCACTTATTACAGGCTCATCAATATCATGGTTTGTTGCATTTCCTGCAAGACTTTTTAATATAACAATAAATTCTTTTGCTGCCCTTTGAGGAAATCTTCCTGACATTATTTTACCTTTTCTGTGGGGAATTTCTCCTTTCATTGGAACTGCTTTTTTCAAAATAACAACCTTTTCTAAATCTCTTATAGCATCTCCAATTCTTTTTTTCTTAATGAATTTGCAAATTGAAATTGCATACTTTGTTGAAACCGGAACACTTCGAGCATTAACAACAACTTCTTCTTTTTTAACTTTCTTTGAAGGTTGTTTTGATTTTTTATCTTCTTTTTTATCATTGGCTTTTGTTTCTGGTTTTATTTCTTCAGTTTTTTTATCTTCAGCAGATTTTTTATTATCCTGCTTTATATTCTGGGTCTGAACAGGAGTTTCAGATACTGCTTTATTTGATACTTTTTTCTCAGTTTTTGTGGGTGCGTATCGTTTTTCTGTCATTTTAATTTTATTTTTTTGATTTATGTTTACTTCCTTTAGTTGCTCCGACACCTGCTTTACTGTGCTGGATTCTTGCCCTTGTTGGCGCGAATTCACCAAACTTATGGCCAAGCATTTCCGGAATGACTTCAATTGGAATGAATTGTCTTCCATTGTAAATTTGAATTTTCATTCCAATCATTTTTGGAACAACAACAAGGTCTCTTTTGTGTGTTTTTATTTTTTTATTTTTGGATTCTTTTTCTTTTGATCTGTTCAAAAACCCTTCAACTTCCTGGAAATTTCTAAGAACAGTTCTTCTTTGTCTTGCAGGAAGGAATTTAGCAAATTCTCTTACATCTAGATTTTTCAGTTCCTCAACAGTCATTCCACGGTATTTGAATTGTTTTTTTTGCATTTCCATTTTATTTTCTTTTACCTGTCCTTCTTGGTCTTATCAAACCAACTCTTGCACCAGCAGGAGCATTTCTCTTTGCAATCTTTGGTTTAGGATTCTTTCCTCTCCCTGAACCAAAAGGATGGTCAATTGCATTCATTTTAACAGCAGATGTTCTGGGCCATAATTTACTTTTAGCTTTTTTAATGTGGTGTTGTTTTCCGGCCTTTACAATTGGCTTTTCTAATCTTCCATGTCCTGCAACCACTCCAATAACAGCCCGGCAATTTGGGTTAAATTTCTTTTCTTTTTTGGAAGGCATTAAAATATGAATTTTATCCCCAACAATTCTTACAACTTCTGCAGAACTTCCCCCTGTTTTTATGAATTTTCCACCATCTCCAGGTCTTGATTCAATGCAGTAAATTTGTGTTTTTACTGGAATATTTTTTAGCACAAGAATATTTCCTTTTTTGACATCTTTTCCGTTAAAATTTATTTTTTGACCTTCAATCATTCCTTTGAAAGCAGGAATATAAAAACTTCCTTCAGGATTTGCAATTTTTGCAAGAGGTGCTGTGTGAGCAGGAGAATCTAAAAGTTTAACAACTGTTCCCTCACCTGAAAGATTTCTTGGATATTGAATTTTATATCTGAATGCTTTTTTCTTAACTCTGTAAGTTGAACTTCCGTGCCCACGTGCCTGTTGGATTATTCTTTTTCCCATTATGCGAGCGACTGCGTCGGTGAGTATCCGAACTTGTTCGGTTTCGAATACAATTTATTTAATTTTTTGAATATCATTTTATTACATTAAACCTAATTTAGTCGCAACATCAATTGCAAGATTCTTTGGATTTAATTTAGCATAAACAATTTTTTTATTATTTCTGATTTGCGTTCTGATTTTTTCAACTTTAACATTAAAAGTTTCCTCAATTTCTTTTTTAATAGCTTCTTTGGATTTTCTTTTATCCACCTGAAATGTTAAAGTGTTTTCTGCTTCAATTTTCATTACTGCTTTTTCAGTTGCTATTGGTTTCATTTGGTTTTCTCCTTAACTTTAACTTTATTTAATCTCTTATTTAAATCATTAATTGCTTTTTCAGTATAAACAGTTAATCTTCCTAAGCCGCCTTTAGCCAAGTCAGTAACACCAAGTTCCCCTGCTCTTACAACATCAAACATTTTTGTTTTGATTTTTTTATTTTCACCATTTCCAATAACTAAAAGCATCCCTGCATTTGATTTATACTTTCTACCACGCATTTTTCCTTTTCCTGCTCTAACAGATTTTTTTCTAATTGCAATTTCATATAACTCTTTTCCCAAGATTTTTTTTAATCCATTTAATAATTCTTTAACTTTGATTTTGTTTAATTCCGCATTTTCTATTGAAACAACAAAAGGAGCTTTTTTATTTAGGTTGTCAATTGATGAGTATTTATTTAAGATATATTTTTCATTTACTGTTGCACTCAGTGCAGATGCAAACGCAATCTGCAATTCTTTTTTATTGATTCCTAATAATTTTAATATGTGAATAACTTTTGGAGGGTGAGCTCTTCGACCACCAGCAGTATTGGGGGATGTTGCACCAACCCAGTTAAACTGAGAACCTCTTCTTGACATAATCTTTCTTGGAACTCTTGACATTCCTCTGCCATATTGCGATTTCCAGACATGCCTGTGATGTTTTAAAATTCCAGATGCTGAATATTGGTTTCCTGCAACAGGGCTTGGAGCATAAGGTTGTTTCTTTTTCTTAGCTTCAAGAATTTTAGCCACAATATCTTCTCTGATTTTAGCAGAAAATTCTTTAGGTAAATCAATACTTCCTTTTTCTTTTCCTGTTAAATCATATATTTTAGTTTTCATTTTTTCTTTTTACATATTTATCTACTAAGAAAGCTAAGCCAATTGAAGCTAAAAAAAGCTTTGAATATATTTTAGAACTTTCTTTTCTTTCTTCTTCTTCTGTTAATGGCTTTTGATTGTAAAAACTTTCTTGGGAAGTTTCCATCACTACTGAACAACTTGAATTCCCTAAGGCCAATCCTCCAAGAACTAAAGCTTGTAAGCCATATTTTCTTAATCCTTGTTTTACATTATTATACATGATTTTCATCTCATTACCTCCACTAATTCAAAATCTTTTTTAGTTTGTTTTTTATTTGGTCTTAAAGGACTTGTAATTAATAGTTGTCTCTTTGCACTTCCCTGAACAGAACCTCTTACAATAATATAATCTGTGTGAATATCTCCGTAATTTTTTATTGCTTTAATTGGTTTTTCAGAAGCTTTTGCTAAATCCATAACTTTGTGATTATAATGTGTTCTTGTAAACATTCCAAGTTGTCCAGCCATAGGAACTCTGAATATAACTCTTGCAGGATGCCATGGTCCAACATTTCCAGGCCTTCTTCTTCCTTTTTCTGATTTAGCTTTTTTAAGTTTAATCCCGAATCTTTTTACAGGTCCTGAAAATCCTTTACCTTTTGTTAATCCTCTAATATCAACAAGTTGTCCTTTATCTAAAACATCTCCTATTGTTATTTCCTTAGTTAAATGTTCTTTAATATAAGCAAGTTTTTCTTCAAAACTACCTGTAAGCGCAATCTCAGATAAATCAGGACTTTTCTTTAATCCAGTCTTTTTAACCTGCGAATATACAATAATTGTAACATCATCATAATTTTCAGTTTTAACAGAATCAAGTTTTATTTTATTTTGTTTTGGAATTTTAACTTTTCTCTTAAGTTCTTTATCTAATTGTTCAGCAAGAATGTCTTTTGCAACAACCCCATTTTTATAAAATCTAACAGAAAAAATCTTCATTTGAGGGCATTCAATAATCGTGACTGGAATTGTTATTTGTTTTCCTTTAGTCATAGAATCAGGAGTATTATCTTTAACAAGAATACTTTTCATACCTGCTTTATAACCAATAAATCCTTTCAAAGATTTTCCAGAATTAACAGCTTTCCAGTTCACTCTAGGTAATAATTTAGCAGCCCTTTTTCTGGGCCAATACTGCAAACTTCCTTTTCTTGGTGATTTTCTTGTAGGCATTTTCTATTTTTATTAGTAATGCGGATTTCATTTTGTCCTTCCCTGGATAAAATATTGAGATAAATCGGGTTTTTAAAGGTGTTGGTGGGTTTTTGAGTGTTTTAAAAAGGTAAATAGATTCTTTTTTGCAATAATCCTTTTAAACTTCTTAATTCCTAAAAAATTATGAGTTCAATACAATTAGAGTATTGTTTTGGAGGAGATCTTTCTAAAGAAACTCTTAAACGTATTAAAAATCTCTCAGAGGGATTCTTAAAAGCAGAAGATTTTATTAAAGAATACAAAGATGTGAAAATTAGAAGTTATCTACATAAGAATTTAGAGGATTTTTCTTATAAGGCAATTCTTTTTAGCAATAATAAAGAAGAACTCAGAAAATCTGCAGAAACATTTGTGGATGATTGCGGAATTCCTACTTTTGTAAAAGGAGATTATGAATTAATTGAAAATTATATAAAAGATTTTAAAGAAATAAATTTCAATTTCTAAGCACTAAAATCCAATTCACTATCTATTTCTTTTTCATCAATCAGAGCTTTTCTAAGAATCTTTCCAACTCTTCTTGACTTTTCTCTGATTAATGCAAAATCATCACTTCCTTTAAGTTCCTCTGGAATTTCAATGCTATTTATCAGGTAATTATGCAAAATTTCAGCTTTTTTAAATTCAGGTCTTTCAAATACAAAACTTTGAGCTAATTCTTTATCTTTTGTTTTCAAAACACAGAAATCTGCTTTAGGTCTTCCTTCAGAACTTCCTTTTCCTGATTTTGCAGACTTCGGGGCTTTTGGTTTCACTTTCAGAGAAGTTTCATCTTTTGCAGCTGAAAAAGTCAATGCAAGAAAATTTTTAGGAAACTTCTCTAAAAGATTAATGATTTCATCCCCCGACATCTCGTTGTCTATGATATATGTTTTGACTCCCTGAAATTGCTTAACATTTTTAAATTCCAATTCGCCTTTCAAATCCTGTGTGGAAATAATTGCTCCAGTGACTTTAGTTTTCTCTGAACCTAATTTTTGTGCAACAATTCTTGCAAGTTCGTTGGCAAATTCAGCAGAAGTTTTAATT
>CAZWUT010000009.1:0-3135 GCA_964636765.1 Candidatus Woesearchaeota archaeon
AGATATCTTTATCATAATAATTATAGAAAGAAGGTTTATTTAAAGTTTTTGATGGATGAAAAAAAGTCCTTGGTTCAAAACATATTTTTCTATAAATAAATCTTTTTTAATCTAAGAAATTTAAAAGATTATGGAAAAACATCTTAACCATTTTTTATCTAAAAAATTCAGAGCGGATAATAATTGCGAGTATAATAAGGATAAATTTAAAGAATATTTAGAAAAGCGTTCAAACAAAGAATTGGAAACAATATACCAAATTTTCCAAAATACTCACGACTCTTATAGAATGAGTCACGACAAATTTCAATCAATAAGAATAGGAACTGCAATAACTTTTGTTATCTCTTTAATATCTTTGTTAATTTCTTTAAATATTTATACAATTTTAGCAGGCTCTTTAATAATTTTTATTTCAATAACAATATTTATATTTTTTGCAAAAAAGCTTAAATCTTCCAAAAAAGAAGCAAACAATCTAAAAGAAAAAAAGAAATGTATTACAGATGAGATTATTGATAGAATTGATAATAAAGTTTGGAAAAATTAAATTTTTATTTAGTTTCAACTAATCAAAATAATTAAAAAGGATAGTTACTTGTTTTTATCATGAACAAGAATCAATGGTATGCATTAGAAATTGGATTAATAATTTTGGGGATCATTCTTTTAGGAATGGCTTCAAATTCTTGCTTTAATTTAAGCGAAGAGAGATTAATTGCATGTTACATAAGAAAATATTCTTATACTATTCCTGGACTTATTTCTGTTGGATTGGGAATTCTTGCAATGTTCCTGGCTTGGTTGGAACCAAAAAAAATAGAGGACAAGGTCCCAAAAGAGCATAAGGAAATATTTAAATTAGCAAGATTAGAACACGAAGTTAAAGAACTTAAGGATAAATTAAAGAAACAAAAGAAGATTAAAAATTAAAAATATTATGAATATTTCAACATTTAACGATAAGGATCTTGAGAAGATAAATAAATATATTCTTGGTTGGGATAAATGGAGAGAAAAGAAAAAAATTGGATTTCCAGATTATACCGATTCTAATATAATGTTACTTCCTTTAACAATCTCGCTACTAAAATCTGAATCAAGGTTAAATAAACTAACTTATATATTAATTTTTTTAACTATTATTTTGGCAACCGAAACATTCTTTTTGTTATTTCATAATTTTATTTAGAATATATTTATTGATTCTCACTCAACCTTCCAAGTCCCTCAAGACTTACTGATTCTCACTTAAACCTTTTCTGTCTCTTATCTTCTTGATAACATCATCTTGGAGTCCCTGAGGAACTCTTTCAAATTCCTGTTCCAATATTGATGAAGTTCCACGACCTTCTGTTGCTGAACGCAAATCATTAGACCATCCAATCATTTCTGCAACCGGAATCTTTGCTTTTATATGCGAAATAGAGCCTTCCTGCTGCATGTCAAGCATTTGTCCTCTTTTTCCTCCTACTAATTTTGTAATTGTTCCCATAAATTCATCAGGAGCTTCAATAACATGAACCTGTAAGGGTTCAAAAATTGCAGAACCTGCGGTTTTCATTGCTTCTTTAACAGCATCTCTGACAGCAGGATAAACCTGTGCAGGACCTCTGTGAATGGCATCTTCATGAAGTCTTATATCCACAAGAGTAACTTTCATTTTCATGGTGGGTTCTCTTGCCAAAGGACCTTCATCCATAACCATCTCAAAAGCATCTAATATCATTTCAATAACTTCCTGAATATGAACCTCTCCTCTGGTTTCATCCATAAACATATTTCCTTTGTAAATGTCTTTAACATTCTTTATTTCATCACTTCTCCAATCCATTCTTGAAAGTGTGTCAATAACAGCCTGGTTTTTTTTCTTAACTCTTCCTTCAGGCAAATCACCTGATTTAATTGCATTATAAAGTTCATTTTCCAAAGGCTCAACTTTTATATAGAAACTATTATGCTTGTTTGGAGAACGCCCTTCTTTAACATCTGACTCTTTTGTAACTGTTTCTCTGTAAACAATAATTGGAGCAGATGTCTTAACTTCAAGACCTTTTTCTGATTTTATTCTGTTTTCAATAATCTCCAGATGCAATTCTCCCATACCTGATATCAAACTTTCACCAGTCTGTTCATTAATTGTAACTTTAATTGAGGGGTCTTCTTTGCCAACCTGTCTTAAAACTTCAATTAATTTTGGCAAATCTGCAGCTTTAGTAGCTTCAATAGACTTTGTAACAACTGGTTCAAATAAATGAGTAATAGCTTCAAAAGGAGTCATTTCATTTTTTGAAACTGTTTCACCTGCAATAACATCTCTCAATCCAACAATACCTACAATATTTCCCGCAGAAACTTCATCTAATACAACTCTCTGAGCTCCTTTATAAACTGAAACCTGCTGAACTCTTGTTTTTGTATTATTAACATTTAACAAAACTTCATCTCCCTGTTTTACAGTTCCTGAAAATAATCTTCCTGCAGCAATCTCTCCTGCATGCTTGTCCACAACAATTTTTGTAGGAACAAAAACAGGTTCTCCTTTTGGATTACAATTTATCAAATCTTTTCCAATTTTGCTTTCTGTATCTCCATGCCAGATTTTTGGAATCCTGTATTTCTGGGCATCAACCGGATTAGGATGGTGCTTAATTGACATATTTAAAACAATCTCATGGAGGGGGGCTTTTTTTGCAAGTTCTTTATAATTATCATTTTCATAAGCATCAATAACATCCTTAAATGAAATTCCTTTTGCCTGCATATAAGGAAAACTCAAAGCCCAGTTGTGGAAAGCACTTCCAAAGGCAACAGTTCCTTCACCAACACCAACCTTCCATTTTTCTTTGTATCCTTCAGGTGCAATCTGTTCAATTAATCTGTTAACATGGTCAATAATTGAAATAAATTTTTTCTGCATTTCTTCAGGAGTTAGTTTAACTTCTTTGATTAGTCTGTCAACTTTGTTAATAAATAAAACAGGTTTAACAAGCTCTTTTAATGCCTGTCTTAAAACAGTTTCAGTCTGGGGCATAACTCCTTCAACTGCACATGATAATACAACACAGCCATCAACAGCCCTCATAGCTCTTGTAACATCTCCGCCAAAATCAACATGTCCCGGAGTATCAATTA
>CAZWUT010000009.1:3145-12250 GCA_964636765.1 Candidatus Woesearchaeota archaeon
AGAAGCCGAATCAATTGTGATTCCTCTTGTAGCCTCATCTTCGTGAAAGTCCAAAGCCCTTTGTTTTCCTGCTGTTTCTTCAGAAAGCATACCTGCTCCTGCTAAAAGATTATCACTAAAAGTAGTTTTACCATGGTCAATATGTGCAGCAATAGCAATATTTCTGATTTTGTCCTGTTTCTTCATAAGATTAACAAATTCCTTTTCAGTTGCCATAAATATAGTGTTACAAAAATTAGTTTTTAAATCTTATTATTAAAATTAATTTGCTTTTAAGAATTATCAATATTTGGAATATCTTTAAGTCCAGATAAGAAGTTTTGGCATCTTTTCAATCTTTCCACTAATATCTAAAAAGCTATTATTTTTAGAATCAGCATAAAAATAATCAAAATCTCCATCCCCATCATAATTAATCATAACAATACTTGCACCTCTTTTCGTATTACGAGGAATACAGTCTTTTCCAGAATCACATAATGAATCTTGTTTAAAAAAAGCCATTAAATCAATTTTTCCATCAAAATTGAAATCATAACTTGCCATTATGTACTCCCCATTGTTTTTAGATTCTTCAGAAAATCGGAGATATTCTGAAAAAAAACATTTTTCAAATTTTCTTTCATTTTCTATTCTTTGGAAAATTCTATCTCTGATATAATTATTCTGAGAAAAACCAGATAAACCCAATCCAAGAGTTAATCCTAAAATTGTAATCAATTTTTTCATAGGGTTTTTCTAAACCCTTCTGATTTAAAAGAAAATATATCATGCAAAATATATTTTAGAAAATAATAATGAATTTATCGAGCAGAATCAGCCTGAGCTTCACTTTCTTTCTTTTTTCTAATAGCCAGACTTTCACCATTGTTGTCAGCCGCCATAATTATTTCCTCAGCAAGCGATTGTGAAATTTTTTTCTTTTTTCCAAAAGATTTATCAGAAGCCCCGTGAACTAAATGTTTCAAGGCAAGATTAACTCTTCTTAAAGGTGAAACATCAACAGCCTGTGGATATCTTGCACCACCATATTCAATAATTGTGACTTCATCTCTTGGAGCAGCATTTTCAATTGCATTAACAAGAACCTGAACAGGATTTTTTCCTGTTTTCTTTTCAACCAATTCAAAAACATCAAGAATAATTCCCATGTTCTTTGTATATTTACCTGTTGAATGCCCAAGTTCAATTCTATGTTTCTTACCTCTGTGTCCTGCAACAGAGAATTTATTCATTAACCTTTCAATTATATTAATCTTAGCTTGTCTGAATTTTACAACATTCCTTCCCTGAGATTTAATAATTAATTTTGGTTCAAGATTAATTACATTTTTTAAACCAGGGTCTTCAATTTTAACTTCTGTAATATCATATTTATCAAAAACTTTGAAATTTTGAATTTGGGTTTGTTCTGCCATTTTAATTAAGAGACTCCTTTACTTCCCTAACAACTCCTTTTTTCAATATTTCATGCAATTTGCTTACAATTTCCTTATTTCTTTCTTTATTTTCTTTTTTATCCTCCAGAATTCTCAGATCTTTTGGAATAATAATGTTTCCTTCTTTTGTATTGAAAGGATTGATTATGCAATTTACTGTTCCGACTCTGAAGACAAAATAAGGCTGAGAAGAACTATCACTTATATTATTAATCTCTTTTATACCTTTAAGATAATTAACCGCCTCAGAATATGCTGAACAACTTCCTCTGTAATTTATAGAGTTGTCAATTACAATGCAGTTATTTTCTGATTTCATTTTATCTTCTACCTTTCTGTATCTTTCCACTAGCCAGTCTTGCAAGATACTGATCATTTACCTGAATAACTTTATATCTAACCCCGGGAATATCACCTTTACTTCTTCCCTGTTTCCCCCCAATTCTTTCAATCATAACTTCGTCGTGCTCATCAATAAATTTTTGAGCTAAATTTCCCGGAATAAATGCAGTAACCTGCTTGCTGTTTTTGGTCAACTGAACTTTGCAGCATTTTCTCATTGCTGAGTTTGGCTGTTTAGCTTCTTTTTGAATTTTAGATAAAACAATTCCCTTAGCCTGATTTGCACCTTCAAGTGGGTCTGATTTAGCATATAAATCCAGAGTTCTCACTTTAAATTTTCTGTCTTTCCATCGGAATTTCTTCCTGTCCTTCATTTTCTTAAACGCGCTTTTTAAACCCATTATTAATTTGTTCCTATTCCGTTCAAAAAGAACGAAATTAATATATTCAGAATCTCACAGAGATTTTCTGAGTCTTAATATAAATTACCAACAAAAATAGTTTTTAAAGCTTTGGTTCTAAATTAAGTTTTTTTCTCTTTTTTAAATAATCTTAAATTCTTTTCCAAAAAAATCCCTGACAATCTCCTGCATTTCCAAAAGCCTTCTTTTGTTTCTTCCAATCAAAGCTGCTTTGCTTTGTGAACCTGCAGTTAAAATAATTTCATTATCAGTAATTTCCAAATCCTGAAAAGTAACTGGACTGACAACGGATTCAATTAACCTTTTGGCATCGTCAATTGAATTTGGAATTGCAACAACTCTTACTCTTTTTTTAACTACCTGATTTATTCTTCTTAAATTTTCAGCCTCTCTGCCCAAAGCTTTTCTGATTAGAGGTTTAGGGACTGCAAAGATAAGAACATTGTTATACATAAAACAGTATTTTGTCTGAATTTTTGTAACTTTATTGAAAAGTTTTAAATATCTTAAATCCTGCATATCAATAGTTTTTACCATTATTTCTTTTCAAAACCTCCTTCAAATTGAAAAGGTTTGGTGGGAAATTTATTTACCATTTTGATTATTTTTGATAGAGTTAATTACTTTTTAAACTTTTAGTTTAAGATAAAGATTGTTTGCCGTCGGAGATTACTTATTAACTTCTTCAACTATTTCATGTTTTGCTGTTTTTTTATCAGAATCTTTTTTTGTTAATGGTCCGATAACTTTGACCAAAAGTCCAGGAAGACCTGTTCCAATAGGGACTGGCTGGTTCAAAATAATATTTTCTATAACACTCAATAATTCATCTTTACTTCCTTTAATTGTCGCATTAACAAATTGTTTATCAGGAGTTTCGAAAGTTGCTCTTGCTAATACTGAAGATTTCTGAGCAATAATTCCCATTCTTGTAACACCCTTAACCTCTCCGGTTGTGGTCATAGCATCAGAAATTAACTTTAAGTGTCTCATATCAATATCCAGCCCTTGCGATTTAAGAACTTCAACAACTTCATTAATTATTAATTGTCTTGCAGCTTCGATTCCAAAAATATCAGCAACTTCATAGAAATCATTTGAAATAGTCTTTCTTTCATCAACTTCTTTCATAGCAATAATCTCTTTTAAATTTGTTCCAAGAGTAATTACCACAAAATCCCTGTCTCTTTTAACAACAAGAATTTGCTTAACACCTTTAACCCCAGAAATTATAGTTTCTTTAAGTTTTTCTTTAAGTTTATAAATTTCTTTGAAATTCATATCTCCGGCATTCAAAAAGATTGAATCTCCCTTCTCCTTAACATCAAATCCTAAATCATTTAATCTGTCAACAATTGTTTTTACAGATGAATGGGTCTGCCTTAAACCTTCTTTATTAATTTGGATTTCAATTTTTTTACTTCCAAAATCCAAATGGATTTCTGAAGCAATTTCTTTTAATGTGATTTCTTTAATTTTTTCAGCTAAAACTTTTGCATTTTTCTCATCATTATACTCTTTGTTCAGGTAAATTTCCATTTTAGGCGATGAAGGCGTTTTTCTAGCATCAAAAATTTCAATAAGTCTCGGTAAACCTGCAGTAACCTGCATTTCTGAAACACCCGCCATATGGAATGTTCTTAAAACCATCTGAGTTGAAGCCTCACCAAAACTTTGTGCGGTTACAATTCCAATTGCCTCCCCAGAATCTATTTTTCCCTTCAAATGGGCTTTTGAAACATCAATTCCATCATCTCCATATTTAAATTGAATAATTTTATTATCACTATCTCTAACTGTTTCATCATATTCAATTCTCAAATCTTGCAGTGCATTTGCAAGTCTTCTGTATAAATAACCTGACTTTGGAGTTCTAAGTCCAGTATCCATTAGTGAGTCTCTTCCTGTAATTGCCTGAAAGAAAAATTCATCAGGTTTTAATCCTCTGATAAAAGAACTTCTGATAAATCCTCTTGCTTTTGGAGATAAATCTCCTTTCTTAAAATGAGGCAAAGTCCTGTTATTATAACCAATATCAATTCTTCCTCCTTTAAAGGCCTGCTGTCCTACACACGAAGCCATTTGAGTAATGTTCAATATATTTCCCCCGCCCCCAGATATAATCATGTGGCTAACAGGATTTGTCTTAGGAAATTCTTGCTTTATGATTTCACCAGTCTTTGTCCTGATTTCATTAAGAGTCTGCAAAATTCTGACTTCTCTTGATTCTTCAATTGTTTTTCCCGGGATAATTTCAAGTGAACCACTTTCACAGGCATCAATAATTTCCTGGGTTTTCTTTTCTGCTTTTTTAATTATTTCCTCACCAATATCAATAACCTCTTGTTTTAAATCCAAATCATTAACTGAAATAGTGATTCCTCTTTGAGTAATATAATTCTTTCCTAAATCAAAAGCATTTTTTAGGATTTCAAAAGTCTTGTTTCTTCCTAAAGAGACATCAAAAACTTTAACCAATTCCCCGTCTCCATCACCAAAAGTTGTTTTGTCAATAATTCCTTTTGTGATTTTACCGTCTTTAATTGTAATTGATTTATTTGAAAAATTAAATTTAGGAAAGATTTCAGAGAATAATTCAGTTCCCAAAATTGTTTTTTTGCTGAATTTAGAATCAATTCCTGACTGATAAAGCAACTGGTTAGCTTCACTTGTTGTAAATTCATTTAATCCTAAAAGATAATTTCCTGTAATTGCATCGCCAATGCATCCTATTAAATTTGTATTATTTTTTGGAGACATTAGATTTTTCTTAACATCAAGAAGTATTTTTGCTTCTGCTCTTGCTTCTTCATTTTGCGGACTGTGAATATTCATTTCATCTCCGTCAAAATCAGCATTATATGGTGCTGTAGCAGCAGGGTGCATTCTAAATGTTCTTCCTGGAAGAACTTTTACAAAATGAGCCATAAGGCTTCCTCTGTGAAGTGAAGGATGACGGTTAAATAAAACAACATCTCCGTTCTGCAAATGTCTTTCAACCCTGTAACCAGGTTCTATTTCACTGATTATTTCCTCTTTTAAATCTTCAGTAATTTTCTTTCTTTTTCCGTCTGGTCTTATAATATAACTTGCACCAGGATATTCACTCCCTTTTTCAATCAAAGATTTTAGTTTTTTTATATTCAAATCATTAACAGTTTCAGAAACAGTAACAACTCTTGCAATTTCATAAGGAACTCCAACTTCATTAATTCTTAAATTAGGGTCAGGAGAAATCACTGTTCTTCCTGAATAATTAACTCTTTTACCTGCAATATTTTTTCTTATCCTTCCCTCCTTACCTTTAATTCTTTCAGTAATTGTTTTTAATGGCTGACCGCTTCTGTGTCTTGCAGGAGGAATTCTTGTAACTGTATTGTCAAAGAAAGTTGTAACATGAAACTGAAGCAAATCCCATAAATCTTCAATAATAACTTCAGGAGCACCTGCATTAAGATTTTCCCAAAGTCTTTGATTGGCTCTTATGATATCTGAAAGTTTATGAGTTAAATCATCTTCACTTCTTTCACCTGATTCAAGAATAATGCTTGGTCTTACTGTTACAGGCGGAACCAACAATGAAGTCAAAACTGCCCATTCAGGCCTTGAAGTTTTTGGATTAACATTAATCTTTTGCAGTTCTTCATCAGGAATGTTTACTAAAATTTCTCTTATTTCAGTTGGAAAAAGCCTTATTCTTCCCTGATAAAAACTTGTTGGCTTATCAAGTTTAATTCTTTCCTGAGCTGTCTGGCAATGAGGGCATTTCTTTGCATCTTTTGCTTTCTTAGCTCTTTGTGTCGGAGAATATTTTTCTAGATCCTTATCTGAAAGCATTAATTTTCCGCAGTCTTTGCAAAAACACCTTAAGCACATTTCAATTAAAGGGATATATTTTAAATGAATTATTGCTCTTGCCATATCAATGCTTCCTGGATGACCTAAACATTCTTTTATTCTTCCTCCGCATGTTCGGCATCTGACACCAGGATCAATTGCACCAAGTCGTAAATCCATTAATCCCCCGTCTACTGGATATCCGTCAATATCATAAAGTTCCGGAGTTACAATTTTTGCTGAACTAAGTTTTTTAATTTGCTCGGGACTAAGCAGACTAAAATTCAATTCTCCGATTTTTTTTCTTACTGGTTTATTCATTTTGCTTGCAAGGTGAATCCGCAGGACTTTTGTCCGAGGACCTCACCAAAAATTTATTTTTGAGTGTATTCATTTTGATTTTAATTTATATTCACTGTAGAAAATACAGGAAAATGTTTAGTTTGTTCATGAATCTCTTCTCTAAGATAGTGATTCGATATCTTTTTTGGAATTCCTTTCCAGTATTTGCCTAAATTATGTTCTTTATTATAATCATCAATAAACACCTGATTAGCTTCATAATTAAATTCAGATGTATGTTCTATTTGAATTCTTGGAACATAATCATTTTCTGCTCTTTTTGAAGCAGCTTCTCTCCCTTTACTTTCCTGAATTTGGATTAAATTTTTTATTTTTCTTATAGTTCTGGCTTCAACAGGTTTTCCATCTATTTCCATTAATGATTGTTTTTCCATTTTATTCGTATTTGTTTTTCAGGCTGAAAGTTGTATTTATGTGCAATCCCTGCAATTCCTCGACGAGAAGTTTGAATGCATATGAAACTTCAACAGGTTCAACATCTTCACTTGAACAAACAGGGCATGAGGTTTTTTTTCTAATATTATCTTCAACAGCCAAATTTCCGCATTTAGTACAGATTGGCAAAATAACTTTATCAGAATCATATCTTTCTTTTAATAACAATGATGCTCCATGAGCAACTAATGCCTGCTGTTCCATTTCTCCAAGTCTTAAAGCCCCTCCTCTTGCACGCCCTTCAATTGGCTGTCTTGTCAAAAGAGCAACTTTACCTGAAGCACGGCCGTGCATTTTATTTCCGACCATATATTTAAGTTTTAAATAATACAAATTTCCAACGAAAATCTTTGATTCCATTCTCTTTCCTGTAATTCCGTTATACATAGTTTCCTTGCCATCAAATCTGAATCCTAATTCTTCAAGTTGTTTTTCCAGTTCCTTTTTGCCTTCGCCTGAAAATGAAGTTCCGTCAACAACTTCTCCTCTTAAACACCCTACTTTTCCTGCAAGCAATTCCAGCAAATAACCAACAGTCATACGTGAAGGCAAACCATGAGGATTAAATATTACATCCGGTTTAAGACCTCTTCCGCTAAATGGAATATCTTCTTCAGGAATTATTGCACCAACAACACCTTTCTGACCATGAGGTGTTGCAAATTTATCTCCAAGTTCAGGAATTCTCTGATCTCTTGTTTTAACATGAACAATTTTATTTCTTTCAATATCTTCAGTCATAAATACTGCTTCAACAGTTCCTTTTTCCTCCTGTCTCATTACAACAGAAGATTCTTTTTTTGTTCTTACAGAAATTTCACGTGCTTCTGATAAGAATTTCGGAGGGGACATTTTACCAATTAAAACCTCTCCTTCTTCAGCATCAGCTTCAGGATAAACAACACCGTCATCTTCAAGAAGTCTGTAGCTTGATTCCATTTTATAACCAGAAGCATCTTTTTCAGGAACTGAGATTTCGTCTTTTAATCCGCCTGCATAATTCATTTCAACAGCTGAATATGGTCGGAAATAAAAACTTCTTCCTACTCCCCTGTCAAGACTTCCTTTATTTAAAACCAAAGCATCTTCCATGTTATAACCTTCATAACTCATAATTGCAACAATAAGATTCTGTCCTGCAGGATAAGTATCTAAAGTATCATAAACAAAACTTCTGACAATTGGTTTTTGGGGGTATTGCAAAATTGAAACATCTGTATCCAGCCTGCATAAATAATTAGCAGCATACAGTCCCAAAGCCTGTTTTTGAGTTTTACTTCCCCGATTTAATCTTGAACTCTGATCATGATTTCCATAAGGGACCAAACTTGTAACTGCTCCAAATAAAGCCAATGAATCAATTTCTAAATGTGTGTGTTCTGAAGTTAAATCTTCCTCATTAAATGCAACAAGACAATTTTCTTCTTCAGCAGCATCAAGATATTCTATAACCCCTTTATTTACCAAATCCATCCATTTTAATTCACCTTGTTCTAACTGAATTAAGTATTCATTTTTTAATTTTGAATTTCCTTCATCAACAACAATCAAAGGTCTTAAAACTCTTCCTGCTTCTGTTGAAATTGAAATCAGCCCAAACCCTTCATCATATCTAAAATTCATCTGAACAGGCAATTCACCATCTCTTCTTTTTTCTCTTAAATTATTAATAAATTCTTCACCGTTTTTAACAACTCCAACAAATCTTCCATTTAATGAAACATCAAAATTTCCGCTACTGTCTTCTTTTTCCATTCCAAATTCTTCCAAATCTCTAAGGAATTTATTTTCATCCAAATCAATTCTTGTGGAAACCTTACTGAGAACTGAAAGGTTTTTTCTTAAACCAATTTCTGTTCCTTCGGGAGTTTCAATAGGACAGAATCTTCCGTAATGGGTCGGATGAAGTGTTCTTGCCATAAAGTTTTCCTGATCTCCCGGAAGCATAGATGAAACTCTCTGCAACTGAGAAATAATTGCAAGATAATTTGTTTTGTCCATATTCTGGGTTATTCCTGAACGCTCTCCTGTCCATGAACCAGTTGCAATTGCAGACTCAACCCTATGTGAAAACAAAGTTGATTTTGCAAGAACTTTTATTGAAAAGAATTTTTTTCTTTTTGAAGATTTTTGCAGTGAATACTGAATATCACGAATCAAAATCCCAAGATTAACTCTAAACAGCGTCGCTAACAAATCTCCTGACAAACGGACTCTCTTGTTCGCATAATGGTCCTTATCTGTCCTCAATGCAGGATTATCCTTTG
>CAZWUT010000010.1:0-12245 GCA_964636765.1 Candidatus Woesearchaeota archaeon
TGGAAAAGCAGAAGAAATTGGGGGCTTGGCTGTTTACCTTGCTTCTGATGAATGCAGTTATATGACTGGTTCAATTATCAATGTAGATGGCGGATGGACTTGTCATTTGTAGTTTCAGATTCTTAATTAAATAAAATTTTAGTTTAATATTTTATAATAGTTCTTGTGGTTAAATTTAAATATGCTCTCTGTTTTTATAATCTTATAAAAGAGAAAATGAAACTAAACATTGTTATTGGAGGTAAAGCAGGTCAGGGAATTAATTTTGTTTCCAAGCTTGTTTCTGAAACTTTAATGTCTTATGGATATTATGTTTTTAATTACCGTGATTATCCTTCAATAATTCGCGGAGGGCATAATTATAATGTTTTATCTATTTCAGATGGACCAATTGAAAGCAATGAATCAACAATTGACGGAATTGTTGCAATGGATGAATTAACAAAAGAAGTTCATAAACAAGAATTAAAAAAAGGCGGTTTTGTAATTGATTATAAAGAATTTGAAAAATTTGGAATAAATCTTAATGTTGCTCTTTCAGGAGCATTGGTTAAAATCTTGGGAATTAATAAAAAATTTTTAATTGATGTGATTACAAAAAACTTTGGAAAAAAACCAACATTCAAAAAATCCCTTGAAGCTGCAGAAGCAGGTTATGTAAGTCAGAAGGAAAAATACTCTTTAAAAAAATTAAGCAATAAAATTACACTTATGGCAGGAAGCAAGGCAATTGCTTTAGGTGCAATAAACTCAGGAATAGATTTGTATATAGCTTATCCAATGACTCCTGCAACAAATGCTTTGCATGAATTAGCTGCAAAACAATTGGAATATAATTATATGGTGTTCCAAGCTGAAAATGAAATTTCAGTTGCTAATATGGCTTTGGGGGCAGGTTTTGCAGGTGCAAAAACAATGATAGGTTCAAGTGGAGGAGGATTTGATTTAATGGCAGAATCCTTAAGCATGCAGGGAATCTCTGAAATTCCTTTAACTGTTTATCTCGCTTCAAGAGTAGGACCTGGAACAGGAATTCCAACATATAGCATGCAGGGAGATTTAGATATTGCATTAAGAACAGGACACGGAGAGTTTCCAAGAGTTGTTGTCTCTCCTGGAAATCCAACAGAAACAGTTGAATTAACAAATCAGGCAATGTATTTTTCACAAAAATTCAACTGTCTTTCAATTATTCTTTCAGATAAGCATGTTGCAGAATCTGAATTCTCAACCTCTGAAAAAGTAAAAACCCCTCTGAAAGTGAATTACATAAGAAAAGTTCCGGGCGAAACAATCATTAAGGCTTCAAGTTATGAATGCGATAATCACGGAATAACAACTGAAAGCCCTGTTTGGGCTGTGAAAAATGCAAATTTGCGTTTAAAAAAATATGAAGACATTAAAAAAGAATGCAATAAAATGGAAATGATTAAAATTCATGGAAATCCAAATAGTAAAAATTTAATCATTGGATGGGGTTCAACACGTGGCGCAATTCTTGATGCAATCCGTGGAGAAAATTTCAAATTCCTTCAGGTTCTTTACCTTAAACCTCTTTCAAACAAGATTAAAGAAGAAATGTTAAAAGCAAAAAATGTAATTTTAGTTGAAAGCAATTTAACAGGGCAATTAGGAAAATTAATTCGTGAAAAAACAGGAATTAAAATTGAAAAAAGAATTTTAAAATATGACGGAAGACCTTTTTTATCAGATGAATTAAAACAACAATTATTAGATTTAATTAAAAAAGGAAAAAACAAAAAATGAAAGGTGAAACAAAAGGCGCTGAAATGTCTGGACAACCATTAAGAACAAAGACCAAAATAAGTTGGTGTCCAGGATGTCCAAATCATATGATTTTAGAATCTGTAAAAAAAGCAGTTGAATCATTAGTAAAACAGGGTTATAAACACGAAAATTTTGCAATCTCTACTGGAATAGGTTGTCATGGCAAAATTTTTGATTATTTGAATCTTTCAGGAATTTATTGTCTGCACGGAAGAGCAATACCTGTTGGAATTGGAATGAAATTAGGAAATCCAAATTTAAACATCTTAACTTTTGCAGGAGATGGAGATTGTTATTCAGAAGGTATGGAGCATTTTATTCATGTCTGCAGATTTAATCCAGATATGACTTTAATTGTTCATGATAATCAGTCTTTTTCATTAACAACAGGACAGGCAACACCAACAAGCCAGATTGGATTTAAAACAAAAGCAGAACCTCTTGGTGAATTTAACAAACCATTAAATCCAATCCTTTTAGCTTTAACAGCTGGAGCAAGTTTTATTGCGAGATGCAATTCACGAGATATAGACCATACATCTCAGATAATACAACAGGCAATAAAGCATAAAGGATTTTCTTATATTGAAGTAATTCAGGATTGTATGATTTTTAATTTGGAGGCTAATGGAAAAGATACAAGAATGTATAAACTTCCAGAAACACAAAACAAAAAAAACAGAACTTTTGATGAGGCAATAAAAATTGCAAGAGAATATGATTACAATTCTAAAGAAGGAAAGATTCCATTAGGAATAATTTATCAGACAGAAAAACCTTCTTTAGAAGATGAATGGCCTCAGTTAGTTGAATTGAAAAAGAAAAAGATTGGCTGGAAAGGTGTTAAGAGATAAAGCCAATTTTTAAAATTTTAAGATGTCTTACCAAAAAGTATAAAAATGGACAAGTGTTCATTAAATTGGACAATTATAAATAAAAATGGACAAGATTTTAGAATTATTTATTAAAGAATCAGAAAGAGAGTTTCATGTTAGAGAAATTGCTAAAATATTAAAAAAATCTCCCACAACAGTTTCAAAATACCTTAAGATTTATGAAAAACAAAACATGCTCATTTCAAACAGGAAATTAAACCACCTTATTTTCAAGGCAAACACAGAATCAAATAAATTTAAACAATTAAAACTAAATTACAATCTTAATGTGATTTATGAATCCGGTTTGGTAGATTATCTTTCAGGAGAATTTAATCAACCTTCAGCTATTGTTTTATTTGGGAGTTTTGTAAAAGCAGAAAACAATAAAAATAGTGATATAGATTTGTTAATAGTAAGTTCCAAAAAACAGGAACCAAGTTTGGAAAAATTTGAGAAAAAATTGGGGCATAAAATTCAGTTATTCATTCATTCAGAAGAAGATTTAGAAGAACTAAAGAAGAAAAATAAAGAATTGTTCAATAATTGGATTAATGGATTTACACTTTATGGATATTTTGAAGCATTAAAATGAGATTTGGAGATTTTATTAAAGAAGGAAAAGCAAGGAAAGCAACACCAGATAGATTAATGGCAGAATCTCTTATAAAAAATACTTTTGAAGACTTAAAATTTCTTGCCCAGACAAAATTAACTGAATTATCAAAGAGAAAACTTGTTTCAAATTACTATGAGTCTTTGAGAAGTTTATTGGAAGCAATTTCTTTACTAAAAGGATATAAAATCTATTCTCACGAAGCATTTACTTATTTCTTAAAGGAAAAATTAAATCAGGATGTTTTATCTTTAAAATTTGATAGATTTCGAAAAATAAGAAATGGATTAAATTACTATGGAAAATCCATTCGGTTAAATGAAGCAAAAGATATTATAGAAGAGTTAAGGAGAGCTATAAATGAAATTAAAAGGAAATTTATTAATGAATAAGATGTTAAGCGAGGGGTTAATTTAAATTTAGATTATTTAAAATTAGTTCAACAACTTGTTTTTTCCCTAATTTATCTGTATCAACTAAAATAGCTTCTTTGTCAAATCTTTCATCATGCATTTTATGAAGTTTGTCAATCCATTTTTTTCCCATAAAAGGATGCCATTTATCCTTAGCCCTTTTAACATCTCTCTTGTAAGCTGTCTTAGTATCAACTGTAAATTGAAATACAATAATTTCATAATTGTATTTTTTAATTTCTTTAGGAATGTATTTCATAACAGATTCTTTAGACATTTCTTCAATAATTATATTTTTTTCAGAAAGCATAACTTTCCTTAATTCAGAAAATAATTTTTTCTTTCCCTCATCTTTTCCCAACTCTGTCTTAAAAGCGCAATGGTCAACAAAAAGCCAATCTTTCATAAATTTACTTTTCCTCAAATTAGCATACGCTGTAGATTTTCCAGATGTTGGTTTGCCTCTTAAAATTACTAGTCTTGGTTTTTTCATTTTAACCTCTTTTACTAATTTAACTAATCTTTAATAAAGGTTTTTTCAATCCATAAACCTCAAGATGAATCTTTTTCATTATTAATGAAAATTCATTTTTCTTTTTTTTATTTGGGTAAGTCATAAGAATCATCTGAACTGGTTTTTTATTTTTTCCATAAGAGGGCTGAATGTAATCAAATTTATTTAAGGCAAATCCCAATTTTTCATAAAATCTTATTCTTTTCATATCAATTGCCGTATTTGGTTTTTCAACTTCTAAAATAGAAGTCCTGTTATTTTCTACAAGGAATTTTTTGAGTATTTTTGTTCCAAATCCCTTGTTTCTTTGATTTTCTTTAACTGCAAGATGTTCAATAAATAAAAAATTATCCAAATCCCAAAAACTAAGAATCCCTATGATTTTATTTTCATTAAGTATGGCACAAAAGGCATAATTTTTTTTAATAAAAATCTTTTCCTGCGAATTCAAATCCCTTTTTTCATCAATAGGAAAGGAAGAATTGTAAATTTCCCAACTTTCCTTAAAATATTTTGAATTTAAATTTTCTAATTTTATAAAATCCATTATTCATTTAGAAGCAGATTCTTTTAAATAATTAACTAATATCCAAATCCCCGGAAGTAGTTTTAACATAAACCCTGTTTTTTCCTTTGTAAATATTCCCAAATGAATTATCTAAATCCCCAGAACCACTGTCAAATTCCAAATCAATTAAAGATCCTTCAATAAAATCCAAATAAACTTCTCCTGAAATTGATTGAATATACAAATCATTGTCAATTTCCAAATTTTTGATATTAATATCTCCAGAAGTGGTTTTTATTGAATTTATTTTCTTTGAATTTTCAATATCAATTTCCCCTGAAATTGATTTAAACTCCCCGTATTCATTTAGCAAATTCTTCACTTTAATGTCTCCTGAACTTGTTTCAACATTAAAACTGTTAAGGACTTCAATGTATTCGCAAGAGACTTCTCCAGAAATGCTTTTAATAAGCAATTCATCTGAATTAAATTCTTTTATACCAATATCTCCTGAGGCTGTTCTTATTACCCCTTCTTCTGAATTATCAATATTGTATGCATCAACTTCCCCTGAAGCACTGATTATTTTAAATTCTGTTGTATTCAAATTTCTTATATCAATATCACCTGAAGCAGTAGTTACATCAAGTTTTCCGTAATATTCTTTTGGAACTTCCACAACCAAATTAAGATTCCTGTTAATTAAAAAAATCCAATCAGGATAAATTACTTTAACATCCAGAATATTTCCTGTTTTTTTAACAGAAAGATTTACATTGTTATTATACTCATTTTTTGCATAAGTTCCTGTCAAAGTAAATTTAAATTCATCCCCTTCAATAGGATAAATCTTTAATTCACTATCCAAAAGATTTATTTTTAGTTCATTAACTCCCTTTAAAGATGTTTTTTCAAACTGATTAACACTTGTGCTTTCAAATCCCTGAAAAAGCATTATCGGACCTAAAGCAATTGCTATTCCAAATGAAACTAAGCAAATCATTGCCAATACTATTGAAATTATTCCTGTTGATTTCATTCTTTTCTTCCTGAGATTATTCTGGCATTTAATTTAATGTATTTTATTGTTAAAATTGAAAATCCTTTTCCTATATACCATGTTCCAATACAGAATAAAATTCCAAGTGAAATAAATCCAATTCCTGCAAAAAACATTGAAAAATGGTTAAATGCAGGTATGTAAAAAAATTCTAAAGAAGGCAAAAATGCTGCCACAATAAGAACTAATCCTGACATGGAGATTGCAAAACCTGCTGCAAAAAATGATATTACAATTGCAAACATTGCAATAAAAGGACCAAGCATAATAACTAAATTGAAAAAACTTAATCCTATTGCAGCAAAAAGAGCTCTCCAAACAATTTTTACAGAATTTGTTTTTTCTGCTTTAGAAACTAATAATACCACTTTGGCCTGTTTTGCAATTTGTTTTGGATCTCCAAGAGACTTTGCAATTTCAGATTCTTTTCTTTTTTTCTTTTTCCCGATTAAAAAATGTGCTTCATAATCTTCTATAATTTCTTCTTTATCTTCTTTAGACAATCCTTTAAGGTTCTTTTTCAGTTCTTCCATGAATTTCTTTTTTGTTGTCATCTTTCCATTATTTTTTCAATTTTCTTAACAAAGTCTTTCCATTCGGTTTTCATTTGTTTGCTTTTTTCTTTTCCTTTTGAAGTTAATTTATAATATTTCCTCGGAGGACCTTCATTTGATTCTTCTAAGTAGGTTTTCAGATAACCTTCTTTTTTTAATCTTCTAAGTATCGGATATAAAGTTCCCTCGGAAATATCTATGATATGTGAAATTTTCTGGACTAACTCGTAACCATAATAATCTTTTTTTTGAAGTAAACTTAATACTGCAATTTCCAAAACCCCTTTTTTTAATTGAGTTTCCATTTTTCATTTTTACCTTAGGATATTATCCACTACTTTGTTATACACAATAGTATTTAAATGTTTTGATTAATTTTCTTTTTAATGTAAAATACAATGAAAGATAAAATTATAAAAAATGTAATTATAAATAAAACTCCGTTAAATATTCTAGAAAAAAATTCATAACTTTCACTTACAAGAAAGGCAATAGTTATGGAAATTGATGCCCAGACAATTTCCACTAAAACCATCTTAAAAAAGAATTTTTTGAAGCTCACACCCCTGTATCCTAAAATCATTGTTAAAATTAATCTGCCACTCATAATAAATTTTGAGAAAAATAAAGACCGTTCAATTCTGTTTTTGCTGAGTTTCTTTGCCTTAAGTTCTAATTTTTTCAAAAATAAAGTTAAAATTCCAAATCTTTTCATGGGTTTAATTAGTTTAAATCTTCCGACAAAATAAAGCAGAATATTGCAGAATATAACCCCTGAAAAAGCAAAAATAATGTTATATGGACGAACAATGTTTTGTGAACTTAGAAACGAAACTGTAAAAAGCGTTTCTTCTATAAAAAACATTCCACATAAAAATGAAATCAGGCTTATTATTCCAAGATGATTTAATATAAAACTTTCTACTGCCATTTTATAAACAGTACTTTGTTATACATAGTAGTATTTAAATGTTTTGAAATTTAAATAGACAATTAAATCTCACTTTAGAACTTCCCGCACTTCTTCAAGAATTTTATTGACCTTTTTTTCAGATAAGCCTGTTTTTTCTCTCAAATCCAAAATAGAATAATTCAGAATATTTTTGGCAAGAACTATCTTTTCATAAAATAAACTGTGTTTTGTTTTTTCATCCAATAAACTTAAAATTGTAATGGGATAAAGTTTCTTTTTTTCAATTAATTTTTTTAAACTTTCATTTTGTGGATAATTCCAGCTTGTAATTTTTAATCCAACCCCTTTTGCATAATCTTTTGCGTCTTTGGAGCATTTTGTATTTGTAACAAGCCATGGTTCATCAACTTTCTTATGAGAATTAATATCTAAAAATCTCGCATAAGTATAAAGTGCGGGATGAAGTTTTGTGGCTTTTCCAGGTTGGTTATGGTATTTGCATTCAATCATGTATTTTTTATCTTTTTCAGCAATAATATCTACTTCATGAATTATTTTTTTACCTTTCAAATAATTTCCTACTTTTGTCTTATATCCATATTCTCTTAATAAATCCCCAAAAAACTGTTCAAATGGAAAACCACTTGGTCCTAAAGACATTATTGCTCTTTTAAGATTGTATCTCTCAGAAATCCCTGGTTCTTTTTTTAAAACCTTTAAAATTATTTTAAGAATTTCTTCTGTAGTAATCTTTTTGCGAAATTTATTTTTAACTTCAGAAATTGCCCTGTTTGCAAGTTTTTTTGAACCTCCTGCTTCCAAAATAGAATAATAAATTTTTCTTGGACTAAATTTTTCTTCCAATCCTGAAGCCTTTATCACCTTTTTCATAAAAGAATTAATATTTTAGTTAATTTAAAGGTTTTTGATTTTATTTATGTTTTTTCTTTCTTTTTATTAACCAAAATAAACTATAAGTTATACTGAAAATAAAATAAATAGGAATTATGATTATTGCTATAATAAAGAAAAAAGCTTCATCCCCTCCTCTTGCATCATAATACTTTTTAAAAATACCATAAACAAAGTTATGTAAAATTACAGCAACAAACCAGGAAATAATTATGAGACATATTTTTTTCCATGTTAATAAAAACCATTTATCTAATTTACTTTTTGATTTCAATTTTATTTACCTCTTTTCTTTTTCTTTATAATCCTTAATACATTCTTTTAATGTTTCAATTCCCATTACTGAACAATGCATTTTTATTGCAGGCAGCCCTTTTAATTTTTTTGCCACTTTTTTCATTGTAAGTTTCTCAGCATATTCTAAACTTTTTCCTTTAACCATTTGGGTAATCATTGATGTCGATGCAATCGCTGCAGCACAGCCAAATGTCTTGAATTTAATATCTTTGATTTTATTATTTTCAACTTTTATTTCCATATGCATTATATCTCCGCATTTGGCATTTCCGACTTCTCCAACTCCATTTGGATTTTCAATTTCTCCAATGTTCTTTGGATGCAAAAAGTTTTTCATGACCTCTTCTGAATATTCAAATCCCATTATCTCTTTTCCAAACTTTCATTTAATTCTTTAATAATCTTATCAATTTCCTTGTCCTCAAATCCATGAGCTTCCAATCCCCTTCCAATAGTTTCAATATTTGACATTGCACAACCTACACATCCAACTCCGGACATTGCTAAAATATGGGCTGCCTGAGGATTTATTTCAATTGCATCTGCTATGTTTGTGTCTTTTTTTATTTTTTGCTTTTTATTTGCCATTTTAACCCACCAAAGGACTTAAAATCCTTAATTTTTTAATTATTTCAGGAAGAATACTCAAAACTTTATCAACATCTTCTTCAGTATTATATTTGCTTAAACTGAATCTTATTGAAGAATTTTGATTCTGGTCAGAAATTCCAATTGCTTTTAAAACATGACTTGATTCAAGAGTATTTGACATACATGCAGAACCAGTTGAAACTAAAATTCCTTTGTTTTCCAAATAACCTCCGATTGCTTCACCTTCAACATCATGAAAAGAAATATTCACATTATTGCACAGTCTTTTATCCTCTTTTGCACCATTTAATCTTGTTTTTGGAATTTTTTTCAAAATCCCTTTAATTAATTTTTCTCTTAATTTTTTCATTTTAATAAAATCTTTTTTATTAACAACTTTTATTGCTTTTGCAAATCCGACAATTCCGGGAATATTTTCTGTTCCACTACGCTGTTTTCTTTCATGTCCTCCTCCGTGAAATAAAGGAGTAATTTTTATGCCATTTTTAATGTAAAGTGCCCCAACTCCTTTTGGACCGTGAATTTTATGAGAGTTAATTGTTATTAAATCCAAATTCATTTTTTTTACATCCAAAGGAATTTTTGCAAAACTCTGACATGCATCAGTATGAAATAAAACATTTTTTTCTTTGCAGATTTTTCCAATTTCTTCCAAATCCTGAATTGTTCCTATTTCATTATTCCCATGAATTACAGAAACTAAAAAGGTTTTATTTGTAAGGGAATTTTTTAATTCATCTAAATCAATAAATCCTTCTTCATCAACATTCAAATACGTGACAGTGCAACCTTTGCTTTCCAGCCATTCACATGTTTTCAAAATAGAGTCATGTTCAATTTTTGTTGTAATGATGTGGTTTTTATTTGGATAATTTGAAAAGAACAATCCTTTTAGTGCCCAGTTATTCCCTTCAGTACCGCCCGATGTAAAATAAATTTCATCAGGTTTGCAATTTAATGATTTAGAGATTATTCTCCTTGATTTTTCAAGAGCATCTTTACTCTTGGTGCCTTTCATATGAAGAGAAGAGGCATTTCCATAATCTTCTGAAAAGTAAGGAAGCATCTCTTTCAAAACCCCCTCATCAACTTTTGTAGTTGATGCATTGTCAAGATATATTTTTTTCATTTTAGAATCCTATTTTTTACAACCTTTACAACCTTTACAACTGCAAAATTCTTTAGCATGCTCATCAATTATTTTTAAAATTGGAAGGATTGTTTTTTTGTTCAGGAAGTAAATCCTTTGTTTCCCTTCTTTACGTGATTTGACTAATTTGCACATTTTTAAATTTGCAAGTGCATGAGAGAGTTTGCTTTGTTCAATTTTTAATTTTTCAGATAATTCATTAACAGAACTTTCTTTCTCCTTCAGGGCTGAAACAATTTCTATTTTCAGAGGATTTGCAAGGTTTCTGAAAAAGATATGGTAATTGTTTTTCATATGAATTTGTGTTCATAAGAGTATTTAAAGTTTACTTTGATTACCTTAGAATGCTTTTGCACATATCTAAATGACAATGAATATCTATAAATTTGGATTCCATAAAATAAAAGTGTTTTTTAAATTTTAAATCTATCTTTTAGAGAACCTTAAAATTTATAATCTTTAAGTGCTTTTTTATAATATGTATAAAAAATACCTAATAATAGCCAGTAAATCAGACCCTGCAGGAATAAACATTACCACAAACTTATCCCAGTTTGGAACCTATGATTTTTACCTGCCAGAAAATCATTCAGTTTATAATGAAAGCCTTGACATAGAAAGGATTAATCAGTATGATTTTATAATTTTTGCATCTAAACATCAATCAGCAAAACAGGAAAAGACTCTTTCAATTCACTCTCCTGGAAACTGGCGTGGAAATGATTTAGGAGGAGAAAAAGGAAAAATCTGCCCGTCCTCTGCAGTTTTTCAAAAACAAATGTTTGAAAAATTAAATAGAAATGCAGAAAGATTTCATTTGAAAGATTATAAAGTAACTTTAGAATGCACTCATCACGGACCTTTAATTGATAAGCCATGTGTTTTTATAGAAATTGGTTCAACAGAAACAGAATGGAAGGACAGAAGAGCAGGATTTGCAATAGCAAAAACAATACAGGAAACAATTGAAACATTTAAACCAAATCCTTATAATGAAATTGCTGTAGGAATTGGAGGTCCTCATTATTGTCCAAATTTTAATAAAATCCAATTAAAATCTAATGTTGCAATTTCCCATATTATTCCGGGATATGTTATGCCAATTACAGAAGAAATGATTCTGGAAGCAAAAAAGAAAACCATTGAAGAAATTGATTTTGCGATTCTTGACTGGAAAGGTTTGGGAAATTCCAAGAACAGGCAGGAAGTTATAGATATTCTGGAGAAAAATTATATTTCCTGGAAAAAGTCAGGGGATGTTAGGAAGTGATTGTTTTCACAATTACTGGAACAATTTAAATTCTTTCAAGATAGTTAGTTGCTGATAATCTGAAATCAAATCTCCAAATTTTGCCCTAAATTCTGTTATCATATCTCTAAAATCTCTTTGTGAGTTACTTATCAATTCTAAATGTAGGTCATAATGTCCATGATATTTCATAATGAAAGTACATTTATCCGAATTTGTGTAGTAGTTTGTTATTTCTTTTATTTTTGAAAAATCTTTGAGGGAGATAAATAAATGATGGTATCCCAACCCTAACTTATCAAAATTTAATCTGACTTTGCTTCCTTTAAAAATATTCTTTTTAGAAAGATTTTTTATTCTCCTTGCAGTTGCTTCTGCAGTAAGTTTTATCTTAGAAGAAATCTCTATTAAGGAAGTTCTTGCATTATCTTCTAATTTATTAATTATTATTTCATCAATTTTATCTATTTTCTCTTTTTTATCAAATTGATTTAAAGTGGTAGAATAATATTCTCTTTTATCTTCATACAAATGTTTTTCATTAAACCACCTAAATTCATAACTAATTAGGATTTGTTTGGTTTGAATATTTTTGCTGAACAAAACATTGAATTCTTCCAGGAATTTATAGAGGTTTTCAACATCCAAATCCCTTAAAGTGATTATTAAATCCCACTGCCCTTCTGTTTTTCCCACCCAAATGACTTGTTTCCTCTTTACTAACCAATCAATCATTCTTTTCTCTCCAACTTCCCCTATATTTTTATACCGACTGAGTAGCTTG